>NZ_JBEXNT010000136.1:0-24829 GCF_040611255.1 Kitasatospora sp. NPDC002965
CGGTGCCGGGGCTCCCGCCCGGCTCCGCCGGTCCCACCACCGGCCTGCCGCCGGCGCCGCCCGGCGGCGGCGTGCCCACCGCCGCGCCCACCACGGCCCCGACCGTCGGGCCCCCGTCGGCCCCGCCCGTCGGCGGCGCGCCCACCACCGCGGGTCCGAGCCCGACCCTCGGTCCGGCGCCGACCGCGACCGTCGCTCCGGCGAGGGTGACGGTCGGCACGGTGAACGTCGACTCGCTGACCTGCGCCGGGCGCTGGAGCGTGACCGCGACGGTCACGGTGGTCGCCCAGGGCGCGGGCACCGGAGACCTCACGCTGAGCTGGTACCACAGCTCGGGCGGCCGGGCGGTCACCGTCGCGACCGAGACGGTGGTGGTCCGCGACGGTCGCGCCACCGTGACCCGGACGCACGACTTCGGCTCGGCCGACACCTTCCCGACCTGGGGTGTGCGCGTCGGCACCATGCCGGCTGCGGCGAAGCCGGGCCGGACGTCGGCCGACGTGGCCGCCTACCTCTGCGACCCGCCCCGCTGATCCGCACCCACCCGGTCCGGTCCGTGACCGGCCTGCGTCCGGACGACCCGTCCCGATCCCGATCCCGCTCGCTGGAGGAGCCATGTCCACGTCCCGACCAGACTCCGCCCCGGTCCCGGTCCCGGTCCCGGACGCTGACCGGACCGTCCGGCTTGCCCAGGGCGGGGAGAGCGTCCGCCCGGGGCCCGGCGGGGGCGACGGCGACGCCGAGGTGACGGTCCGGCTCGCCCAGGGCGGGGACGGGGCCGAGGGCGGGGACGGCGGTCGGGCGACCGTCCGGCTCGGGTCCGGTCCGGTGGCACCGGAGCGGACGGTCCGGCCGGACCGCCCCGCCGCGCCGCCGGTGCCGGTGCCGGTGCCCGGAGCCGGCGGGCCGGACGCCGAGGCCACCGTGCGGATCGACCCCACCGAGGCTGCGAGTGCGACGTTCCTCGACCCCCGCGTCTGGGGCGGCGCCGCTCAACCGGCGGAGACCACCGCGCCGATGGACACCCCGGCGTACGGCAGCACCGTCCCCTGCCCGCCCCCGCCCGGCGCGGGACCGGCCGCCGCGGCAACGCCCGCTACGGGACCGGCCGGCGACGGCCCGGAGGCCGGGCGACCGTTCGCCCCGGGCGAGCTGCGGCGCTTCGGTCCCGGAGTCCCCCCGCAGGCCGCCGCCGTCTGGCACGGCCGGGCCGTCCCCGGTGCGGAGGAGCCGCGCCGGGGCCGCCGGGTGCGGCGGTGGCTGGTGCCGGTGGCGGTGCTGGCGGCCGTCCTCGCCCTCCTCTTCTGGCGCCTCCGGGCACCCGACCTCGCGGTCACCGGCGTCGGTGTGACCAGCGGCCAGGAGACCCCCGGCTGCGGGGGCACGGCGGTGATCACGGCCACGGTGGAGACCAACGGCGGGGCCGGCACCCTCCGGTACCGCTGGCTGCGCAGCGACGGCACGACCTCCGGCGAGATCCTCCAGGACGTCCGCTCCGGCGCCCACCGCACCGAACTGGTGCTGCGCTGGAGCTTCGAGGGGCGGGGTGCGCTGGAGGCCACCGCGACCCTGGAGATCCTCTCGCCGCAGGCCCGGACGACGGCCACCTCGTTCCCCTACCGCTGCTCCTGAGCCGGCGACGTCCGCCGGTCCGCCGACCGGGTGCGGGCACGCCGGAGGGCCCGGGTGCCCCGGGCCCTCCGGCGTGCGGGTCGCGCGTGCGCGTCAGGCCGGGAGCACGGCCTCGATGGCGGCGACGACCTCGTCCGACTCCGGCTCCGTGCGCGGCCGGATCCGGGCGGCCACCGTGCCGTCGGGCGAGACGAGGAACTTCTCGAAGTTCCAGGAGACGTCCCCGGCCTGGCCCTCGGCGTCCTCGGTCCGGGTCAGCGCGGCGTACAGCGGGTGCCGGCCCTCGCCGTTGACGTCGGTCTTCTCGAACAGGGGGAAGGAGACGCCGTAGGTGGTGGAGCAGAAGGTCTGGATCTCCTCCGCGCTGCCCGGCTCCTGCCCGGCGAACTGGTTCGACGGGAAGCCCAGCACGGTGAACCCGCGCTCGGCGTAGCGCTCCTGGAGCCGCTCCAGGCCCGCGTACTGCGGGGTCAGGCCGCACTTGGAGGCGACGTTGACGATCAGCAGCGCCTTGCCCTTGTAGTCGGCCAGCGAGGCGGCCTCGCCGGACAGCGTGCGCAGCGGGATGTCGTACAGGCTCACGGTGTGGTCCCCTTCGGAGGGTCTGCGGATTTCGGTAACGGACCGGGCTCGTCAGGAACGGTAGCCGCTCCCGCTCGCTCAACCGTCGACGGGCCGCGGGTGTTCCGGGGCGGGCGGTCCGGCCAGCCGTTCGGCGACGGCGGAGAAGTCGGCGCTGAGCCACCGTTCGGGCCGCATCCGGATGGCTATGTCGGCCGTGAGCTGGTCGGCGGTGGCCGCCAGGTAGGCCGGCACGGTGGCGGGGGAGAGGTAGCGGCGGGCCATGGCGGCCCGCTCGTCCGGGTCGAGCCGGTCCTCGAACGCCACCACCGGCCCTTCGACGCTCACGTAGCGGCAGGGTGGTTCCTCCTGCTGGGCGCAGAGCGTGAAGCGGCCGGCCGTCCGGATCCGCCGGGCCTTGGCGGAGTCGCGGCCGGTGAGGACGGTGACCAGCCCGCCGGGCCGGTAGGAGTACCAGATCGGGACGGCCAGCGGGGCGCCGGCCGGACCGGCGCCGCCGACGGCGAGGACGCCGACGTGGACGGCGGCCAGGAAGCGCTCGCGTTCGGAGCTGGTCATGGTGAAGGACACGGCGTCGGCCTCCCGGGACGGAGAGTCCCGCGCGCCGCGGTCGCGCGCGGGCGGCCCCTGGTACGTACCCGTACGGCCCTCGTTCCGAACGCCTCGGGCCGTCGGTGCGGTGTGCGCCGCGCCCGGCCGACCGCGCCCGGCCGACCGCGTCCGGCCGTCCGTACCCGGCCGTCCGTACCCGGCCTCCTTCCGTGCCGCGGCCCCGGTCCCCGCCGCACCCGGTGAGCGACCGGGTGCGGCGGCGGCCGGGACGGATCAGGGTGCCAGCGGCCGGATCGCCGTGGGGGCGTGCTCCGGGAGCGTGGCGGCCTCCTCCCACTCCACCACCTTGTCGATGTCGGCGGCGGCCATCGAGATGTTGGTGACCCGCTCCAGGATCGCCTCGACCACCACCGGGACCCGGAACTCGGCGGCCAGCTTCTTGGCCTCCTCGAAGGCCGGCAGCAGCCCCTCCGGTTCGGTGACCCGGATCGCCTTGCAGCCCAGACCCTCGGCGACCTTGACGTGGTCCACGCCGTAGACGCCCAGTTCCGGCGCGTTGATGTTCTCGAACTCCAGCTTGACCTGGAAGTCGATGTCGAAGTTCCGCTGCGCCTGACGGATCAGGCCCAGGTAGGCGTTGTTCACGAGGACGTGGACGTACGGGATCCGGTGCTGCGCGCCGACCGCCAGCTCCTCGATCATGAACTGGAAGTCGTAGTCGCCCGAGAGCGCGACGACCTGGCCCTCCGGGTCCGCGGTGGCGACACCCAGGGCGGCCGGCACGGTCCAACCGAGCGGCCCGGCCTGGCCGCAGTTGATCCAGTGCCGCGGCCGGTAGACGTGCAGCAGCTGCGCGCCGGCGATCTGCGAGAGGCCGATCGTGGTGACGTACCGGGTCTCCGGCCCGAACGCCCTGTTCATCTCCTCGTACACGCGCTGCGGCTTGATCGGGACGTCGTCGAAGTGGGTGCGGCGCTGGAGCCGCGCCTTGCGCTCCTGGGTGGAGGCGGCCCAGGCGCTGCGGTCCCTGAGGACGCCGGCGGCCTTGAGCTCCCCGGCCACCTCGACGAACAGCTCGAGCGCCGCCCCGGCGTCCGAGGCGATCCCGAGGGCGGGGGCGAAGATCCTGCCGATCTGGGTCGGTTCGACGTCGACGTGGACGAAGGTGCGGCCGGCGGTGTAGACGTCCAGGCCGCCGGTGTGGCGGTTGGCCCAGCGGTTGCCGATGCCGAGCACGAAGTCCGAGGCGAGGAAGTTCTCGTTGCCGTAGCGGTGGGAGGTCTGCAGGCCGACCATGCCGGCGTGCAGCTCGTGGTCGTCCGGGACGACGCCCCAGCCCATCAGGGTCGGCACCACCGGGACGCCGGTGAGTTCGGCGAACTCCCGCAGCAGTTCGGCGGCGTCCGCGTTGATCACGCCGCCGCCGGCCACGATCAGCGGCCGTTCGGACTGCTGGAGCAGCGCGAGGGCCTTCTCGATCTGGATGCGGTTGGCGGTGGGCCGGTAGACCGGCAGCGGCTGGTACGCCTCGGGGTCGAACTCGATCTCGGTGAGCTGGACGTCGATCGGCAGGTCGATCAGGACCGGGCCCGGGCGGCCCGAGCGCATCAGGTGGAAGGCCTGCTGGAAGACGCCGGGGACCTGTGCCGCCTCCAGCACGGTGGTGGCGGCCTTGGTCACGGGCTTGGCGATCGAGGCGATGTCGACCGCCTGGAAGTCCTCCTTGTGCAGGCGGGCGACCGGGGCCTGGCCGGTGATGCACAGGATCGGGACGGAGTCGGCGATCGCCGAGTAGAGGCCGGTGATCATGTCGGTGCCGGCCGGCCCGGAGGTGCCGATGCAGACGCCGATGTTCCCGGTCCGGGTCCGGGTGTAGCCCTCCGCCATGTGGGAGGCGCCCTCGACGTGGCGGGCCAGCGTGTGCCGGATCCCGCCGGAGGCCTTGAGGGCGGCGTAGAAGGGGTTGATCGCCGCACCCGGCACGCCGAACGCGACCTCGACGCCTTCGAGCTTGAGGATCTCCACGGCCGCGCGGGCGGCTGTCATACGAGGCATCGGACTTCTCCTGCGTCGTCGGCCCGCAGGGAATCGGAGGGCTCATCTCCAGAATTCCACCATACGGAAGAAAGGTTTCTTTATGCGGAAACAAAGTATGGCGGGCCGCGGCGAGGCGTCAAGGGGAGGTTCAACAGAATGTGGAAGTGGGGTCGGCGCCTCCGGTCGCCGACCCGCCGGTCGCGCAGTGGGGCCCGCGGCGGCCCGTTCGGCGGCCGTCCGGCCCGTCGACCGGGCGGCCGACCGCCGGGCCGGGTTCTCGGCCGGGCGCTCGACCGGCGAACGTGCGTGCCCGTCCGAAGCCCGGATTCCGGTCCGAAAGCGAGCCTCGCGTGTGTCCCGCGTGAAGGGACGGTGGGGGAGGTTGGCCTGCCGCGGGCCGCTGGGTACCGTCGGTGGCACGCCGGACCCGTCATGGTTGCCATGTTCAACTCGGGTCGCGGCAAGGGGGGTTGAGGGCCGATCGGGGAGCGGGGGAGCTCCGGCGCTCGGGTCCCGTTCGCAGCAAGCCCAAGGATGCTCAAGGACGACGCGGGAAGCTCCGGCGGCTCGGGCCCGAGTGCGCCCGGCCCGCCGCCCGTACTCCGCCGGGGCGACCCGCCCGCGCGACCGCACCGGCCCCGACCCGCCACCCGCCGCCGCCCGCGCACCCGGACCGCCGGGTCCGCGCACGCCCGGTCCGCTCCGCTTCACCCGGGACCATCCGGGATCGCCCGGGACCACCCGGCGGTGGGCCCGTCCCGCCCGCCGGGCCCGCCGGCCCCGCCCGCCGCCGTTCCGCCCTCCCAGCAGCTGAGTGCCCGCCGTGGCGGGCGCACGGAAGGAATCGCCCCATGCCCCGACGCCGCCCCCTGCCCGAAACCCCGGCCGCCGGGACCACCTGCTCCGCGACCGGGGCCGCCCGCCCCGTCGCCGGGGCCACCCGCCCCACCGCCCTCGACCTCCCCCCGTGTGCCGGGGCGGTGGTCCGGTGAACGGCCTGCCCCGCCGGCGCAAGAGTCCGCCCGCCGGCCCGCGCCACAACGCCCCGCCCGGGCGCGCCCGCCCCCGCCGCGCCCTGCGCCACGCCCCGGTCGAAGCGCTGCGCGCCGTGCCCTGGCGCCACGACCTGCCCGCCTCCCTGGTGGTCTTCCTGGTCGCCCTCCCGCTCTGCGTGGGCGTCGCCGTCGCCTCCGGGGTGCCGGCCGAACTCGGCCTCGTCACCGGCATCGTCGGGGGCCTGGTGGTCGGCGCCCTGCCGGGCAGCAGCCTCCAGGTCAGCGGACCGGCCGCCGGCCTGACCGTCCTCGTCTACGAGGCCGTCCAGCAGTACGGCGCCGCCGCCCTCGGGATGCTGGTGCTGCTCACCGGACTGCTCCAACTCGCCATGGGGGCGATGAGGTTGGGGCGCTGGTTCCGTGCGATGTCGGCCTCGGTGGTGCACGGCATGCTGGCCGGCATCGGCCTCACCCTGCTCTTCGGGCAGCTCTACGCGCTCGCCGACCGCCGGGCCCCCGGCACCGGTACCGAGAAGATCGCCGGTGTCCCCGCCCTGCTGCGCGACGCCGTCACCGGTGTCGCGAACCCCGCGGCGGTGGCGCTCGGCACGGGCACCCTGCTGGTCCTCGTCGCCTGGAAGTACCTGCCGCCCCGGCTCGCCCGGGCGGTGCCGGCCCCGCTGGCCGCGGTCGGCCTGGCCGCCGCGGTCACGGCCGCGGCGGACCTGCCGGTGGCCCGGGTGCGGGTGGCCGCCCTGGTCGACGTGGTCCAGCTCCCCGACCGCGCCGCGCTCGGCGCCCTGGCCGGCACGGCGGGCGTCGGCACCATTCTCGCCTTCACCCTGATCGCCTCCGCCGAGACCCTCTTCAGTGCCGCGGCCGTCGACCGGATGCACCACGGCCCGCGCACCCACTACGACCGCGAACTCACCGCGCAGGGCGTCGGCAACACCCTCTGCGGGCTGCTCGGGGCACTGCCGATGACCGCGGTGATCGTCCGCAGCGCCGCCAACGTCCAGGCCGGCGCCCGGACGAAGGCCTCCAGGGTGCTGCACGGCTGCTGGCTGCTGCTCTTCACCGCCCTGCTGCCGGGTGCGCTCGGGCTGGTCCCGCTGACCGCGCTGGCCGCCGTCCTGGTGCACGCGGGCGCCAAACTGGTCCCGGTGCGGCGGACGGTCGCGCTCTGCCGGGACCACCGGGGCGAGGCGGCGGTGCTCGCGGTGACGGCCGTCTCGGTCATCACCACCGACCTGTTCGAAGGAGTGCTGATCGGCGTCGGCCTGGCCGTCGTGAAGTCGGCCTGGCAGACCTCGCACCTGCAGATCGGGGTGGAGGAGCTGCCGCCCGCCGCGGACGGCCCCGGCGGGCCCAGCCTGCGGGTCCGGCTGAGCGGCAACGCGACCTTCCTGCGCCTCCCCCGGCTGCTCGACGCGCTGGAGCGGCTCCCGGCGGACCGTCCGGTCGAGCTGGACTGGTCGGGGCTGCGCCACCTCGACCACGCCTGCACGGTCGCCCTGACCACCTGGGCCGTACAGCACCGGGCCCGCAGCTCCGCCCCGCTGGCGGTCGAACCGCCGCTGCCGACGGTGGTCTGACGGGGTGCGGCGGCCGGCCCGCCGCCCTCCGGCCCCGCACGGTCGACCTCCGGTCGCCCGGTCCGCCGATGCCCCGAGGATCGGCGGACCGGGCGACCCGCGGACCGGGGCCCGCCCGTCGTCCGCCTTTCACGGAGCTCCGTGCGGGGATACTGGCAGGCGCCGCCCCGGTGCGTCCCGGCTCCTCGTCCGCCCGGTTCGATCTCCTTCAATCTTTCTTGACCGATCGATCTGGAAAAGGCTACGGTTCAGGCATGGCGCGAACCAAGGAATTCGATCCCGACGTGGCGCTCCAGTCCGCTCTGGAGCTCTTCTGGCGGCGTGGCTACGAGGCCACCTCGATGGCCGACCTGGTCGACCACCTCGGGATCGCCCGCGCCAGCATCTACGCCACCTTCGGCAGCAAGCGCGAGCTCTACCTGCGCGCGCTGGAGCGGTACGGGGAGCAGCAGAACCCGTTGCTGCTCTCCGAGCTGTCCCAGCCCGGGCCGGTGCTGCCGGCCGTCCGTGCGCTGGTCCGCCGCTTCGCGGGGGAGTCCGCCGCGGACGGTGAGGGCGGTCCGCGGCGCGGCTGCTTCGTCACCAACACGGCGGTCGAGCTGGCCCCGCACGACCAGGGCGCGGCCCGTCGGGTGGAGGCCAGCCTCGGCCACCTGGAGACGCTGCTGACCGCGGCCCTGGTGCGGGCCCGGGTCCAGGGGGAGTTGCCCGAGGGGCGCGACCCGCGGGCGCTGGCCCGGCTGCTGCTGGTGCTGTTCCAGGGCATGCGGGTGATCGGCAAGGCCGGTGACGGCTCGGCGCGCCTGCGGGACGCCTCCGAGCAGGCGCTGGCGCTGCTGGACTGACCCGGGCCGCGCCGCGCCCGTTCCCGCCCGGACCCCGCTGCTCCGGTCCGCCTTTCCGTCCGTCGCTCCGCACCACTGCCTGAACTGCTGCCTGAACTGCTGTCCCGATACTGAACCGAACGGTCAATTTAGACCTCGATCGAGGAGTCCCCGCATGACCCGCACCACCACGCGCTTCACCGGTACCTCCGTCCTCGTCACCGGCGGTGGCAGCGGCATCGGCCGCGCCGTCGCCCTCGCCTTCGCCCGTGAAGGGGCCCGGGTGGCCGTCGCCGGCCGGACCGCGAGCCCGCTCGCCGAGACGGTCGCCCTGATCGAGGGCGAGGGCGGCACCGCGGTGGCCCTGGTCGGCTCCGTGGCCGACGGTCAGGACGCCGCCCGACTGGTCCGGGAGGCCGTCGAGCAGCTCGGCGGGCTGGACATCGCGGTCAACAACGCCGGCATACTCGGCGGCCTCGGCCCGGTCGCCGACGTCGCCGAGGAGGACTGGCAGCGGCTGATCGACACCAACCTCACCGGCACCTGGCTCGCGATGAAGCACCAGATCGCCCACCTGCGGGCCAACGGCGGCGGAGCCATCGTCAACATCGCCTCCAACCTGGGCGTCCACATGCGTCTGGAGGGCCTGGGCGCCTACGCCGTCTCGAAGGCCGCCGTCGCCGCGCTCACCCGCAGCGCCGCCCGCGACCACATCGCCGAAGGCGTGCGGATCAACCTGGTCAGCCCCGGTCCGGTCGACACCGGTATGTCCTCCCGCCCGGGCGAGACCGCCGCCGACAAGGCGGACCGGATGAAGGGCGACGTTCCCGTGGGTCGCGCCGGTGCCGTCGAGGAGGTCGCCGCGGCCGTCCTGCACCTGGCCTCGCCCGAGTCGGCCTACACCGTCGGCGCCGATCTCGTCCTCGACGGCGGCATCACCGCCTGAGGCGCGCCGGAGCCACCGCAGCCCCGAACGGCCGGCCCCCCACCCGGCCGTTCGGCCCGTGCGCGACCCGCACGACCCGCACGACCTGCGCGACCCGAATGGCCCGTCCGACCTGCGCGACCCGTCCGTCCTGCTCGCCGCGCGGCGGCTACGCCGAGAGCGCCTCGTCGTCGGCCGGGGCCCCGCACGCGGCGGCGAGGTCGTCGAGCGACAGGCCGAGGGCGTAGGCCAGGGCGGTGACGGTGAAGAAGGCGGGTGTCGGCGCGCGTCCCGTCTCGATCTTGCGGAGCGTCTCGGCCGAGATGCCGGCCGCCGCCGCCACCTCCACCATGCTGCGCGCGCCACGCGCCTCGCGAAGCAGCGCACCGAAGCGCTCGCCGCGCTCGCGCTCCCAAGGGGTCAGCGGAGTCCTCACCATGCCCCGATGGTAGGCCAGCGCCGTGGCGGGAGGCAGCGCCCCCGGTCATCGGCTCCCGTCAGGCCCGTCGCCGACCGCGGACAGCCACCCGCCCCGCCGCCGCCCCGCGGTCGGCGTGCCCGGTCACCGTGTCCTCAGGGCCCGCTCGCACTCGGCGCAGCGCCGGTCGGTCAGCCCCGGCGGGTACCAGGGCTCGCCCGGCCGGGCGGGCCGGTAGTGGGAGTGCTCCATCGGGCCGGTGTCCAGGCCGCAGAGGGTGCGGGGCTGCGGATCCTCGGGGACGTCCGGGTCGGCGCCCGCGGCGTGCACCGCCAGCACCGCGGGCTCGACTCCGTCCGGGCCGAGTGCCCGGTCGGGCTCCGTCTCGAAGAGGACAACGATCGATCCCATGAACCCAGGCTCGGTGACTCCGGCCGGACCCACATCCCGGGGTGCGCCTTCCGTGGCCCGGACGCCCCGTGGCCCGGCCGCAGGTCCCGCACGCCCTCCGACCGTGATAGAAATACCGGTATAAGAATTGGAGGCCGACCCCGCGGAGGCGTTGGCTCCTCAGGAGTGAGGTATCGCATGGTGGAGTTCAAGTCGGAGGCGTCGCTGGCGTCGATGCGGGAGGCCGGTCGGGTGGTCGCCACGGCGCTGGCGGAGGTGGAGCGGGCCGCCGCGGTCGGGGTGAGCCTGCTGGAGCTGGACCGGGTGGCGCGCGAGGTGCTGCGGGCCGCGGGCGCGAGTTCGCCCTTCCTCGGGTACCGGCCGAGCTTCGCGCCGGTACCGTTCCCGGCGGTGATCTGCGCCTCCGTCAACGACGTGGTGGTGCACGGGATCCCGGACGGCTACCGGCTGCGCGACGGTGACCTCGTCAGCATCGACTGCGGGGCCGTGCTGGACGGCTGGGCCGGTGACGCGGCCGTCAGCTTCACCGTCGGCACGGCGCGTCCCGAGGACTCCGAGCTGATCGCCGCCACCCGCCGGGCGCTGGAGGCCGGGATCGCGGCGGCCGTGGTCGGCAACCGGATCGGCGACGTCGCGCACGCGATCGGCAGCGTGGCGCGCGAGGCGGGCTACGGTCTGCCCGAGGGGTTCGGTGGCCACGGCATCGGCCGGCGGATGCACGAGGAACCGGACGTCCCGAACGAGGGCCGTCCGGGCCGGGGTTTCCCGTTGAAGCCGGGGCTGGTGCTGGCGATCGAGCCGATGCTCACCGCAGGGGGCAAGGACGAGCACGCCACCGACCCGGACGGGTGGACGATCCGCACGGTCGACGGCAGCCGGGCCGCGCACGTCGAGCACACCGTGGCGGTCACCGAGGCCGGTCCCCGGATCCTCACGCTGCCGTAGCGGCCCGGCGCAGGCCGCGCCGCCGCCGCGGGGCCTCGGGGCCGCCGCAGGTCCCAGGGGCCGGACGGTCCTCCGCGCGGGGGACCTTGGGCCCTGGGTGCACGGGGCCACGGCGGGAAGGGTGGTGGGTGCGGCCGGGGAGGTACCCCGCCCGGCCGCTCCGAACGAATGCCGGAGGTCCCCCATGTCCGCTCCCGTCGTGGTCGGTGTCGATGGTTCGCCGGAAAGCCTGGCGGCCCTGGACTGGGCGGCCGACGAGGCGTCCCGCCGCGGCGCGCCGTTGCGGCTGGTGCACGCCTGGCCGAGCCCGGTCACGCCGCTGGCGGTCCTGGGCACGGCCGACCTGGAGCGGCGGCAGGCGGACGTGGTGCTGCGCGAGGCCGAGCTGAGGGCGCGGGACCGGTGCTCGGAAGCGGCGGTCACCGCCGTGCACGTGCCGGGCGACGCGGTGCGCGCCCTGGTCGTGGAGGCCGGTGAGGCCGGGCTGCTGGTGCTCGGTTCGCGCGGGCTGGGCACGGTGGCGGGGTTCCTGGTGGGTTCGGTGAGCCACCGGGTGCTCGGCCGGGCGGCCTGCCCGGTGGTGCTGGTCCGCCGCGGCGAGGACCCGGACGCGCCCGCCGGGGCGGAGGTCGTCGCCGGCGTCGACCCGTACGACGGCGCCGACGAGGTGCTCGCCCACGCCTTCGAGTCGGCCGCGCGGCTGCGGCTGCCGGTGCGCGCCGTGTACGCGTGGACGCTTCCGCCGTCCTACCAGTACGCGGGCATCGCGGCCGGTGTCGACGTGACCGGCGAGATGTCGGCGCAGGCGCGGCGCGAACTGGCCGCCCTGATCCTGCCGTGGCGCGAGAAGTACCCGCAGGTGACAGTGGTGGAGGAGACCGTGAACGCGCGGCCGGCCCGGGTGCTGGCCGAGCGCGCGGCGGACGCGGAGCTGCTGGTGGTGGGGCGCAGGGTGCGCCGCTCGCCGGTGGGCGTCCACGTGGGCGCGGTGGCCCACGCCGTCCTGCACCACGCTCCGTGCCCGGTCGCCGTGGTGCCCTACGAGCGGGTGCGCGAGCAGGAGCGGGGCGCGGACGCCGACACCCCGTAGACGTCCCGGCTGCGCCCGGCGGCGTCCGGTGGACGGCGGCGGGCGCGGGTGGGCGACGGCGGACGGCAGGCGGCAACAGGTGGATTCGACAGCGCGGAGGCAACGGATGAGCGACCCGGTACTGGTGGGTGTGGACGGCTCGGAGGCGAGCCTGGCCGCCGTGGACGTCGGGGTCCGCGAGGCCCGGCTGCGCGGCTGCGGACTGAAGATCGTGCACGCGTTCATCTGGCCGCTGATGCACGTGTCGCTCGGCCCCTCCCCGAACGGCCCGGCCGAGGGCGGGCTGCGCCACCAGGCGGAGGGCGTCCTCGCGGACGCGCGACGCCGGGCCCGGGCCCTGGATCCGGCCCTGGAGGTCGAGGCCGAACTCGCCACCGGGGAGCCGCTGGGGGTGCTGGCCGGCCGGTCACGCCGCGCGAGCCTGGTCGTGGTCGGCAGCCGCGGGCTCGGCCGGTTCAGCGCCCTGGTGATCGGCTCGGTGGCGGTGCACCTGGCGGCGCACGCGGCCTGCCCGGTACTGATCGTCCGCGGCCGGCCGGATCCGGAGGGCGACGTGCTGGTCGCGGTGGACGGCTCGGGCGTGGGCGCGGAGGCGGTGGGCTTCGCCTTCGCGGAGGCCACCGCACGGAGGGCCCCGCTGACCGCTCTGCACGCCTGGCACCCCCACACGGGTCCGGCCGACCGGGCGGAGCCGGTCCCGGCCGACGCGGTGGTCGGCTGGCGCGAGAAGTACCCGGACGTCGACGTCCGGATCCGTCTGGTGGAGCAGCACACCCGCCCGGCCCTGATCGAGGCGAGCCGCGACGCCCAGCTGATGGTGGTCGGCGCCCGCGGCCGGGGCGGCTTCGCGGGTCTGCTGCTCGGTTCCACCAGCCAGGCGGTCATCCAGCACGCCCACTGCCCGGTCGCGGTCGTCCGCCACACCGAGGCCGCAGGCCCGGCCTGAGCCGTGTCCCGGGTCGCGGGGTCGCGGGGTCGCGACCCGGGGCGTACGGCCCCGCCCGGGCCTCAGACCAGCAGCCGCAGCCGGGCGGCGGCGACGCCGACCCGCACGGTCTGGCCCCAGGCGAGTTCCAGGGCGTCGCTCTCGATGCCGTCGCCGAACGCGACCAGCCGGTCCGACTCGACGGTCAGGACCAGCCGGTGGCCTGCGTCGAGCAGCCCGTGCACCCGGCCGGTGCCGGTGGCGGGGGAGGGCCAGGCCTCGCGCACGAACCAGGCGAGTGCCGCGGCGTCCGGCCCGGGCAGGGCGAGCGGGGCCCCGCGCTCCAGCCAGGCGGAGCGGCACCAGCCGGTGCCGCCCGTGCCGGTGCCGACCAGGACGCCCGAGGACGCCTGGGCCTCACCGGCGTCGGGGCCGTCCGGAGCGTCCCCCGGGAGGCCCTCGACAGCCAGGCGGTAGCGGGCCGTCTGGTGGCCGGGCTGCCCGACGTAGACCTCGTTGAGCGCGAGCAGCCGCTGGGTGTCGTCGGCCACCGCCTCGACCATCGTGCGCTCCTCGACGCGCCGCGAGACCCCGGGGCCGGCGGCGGCCGGCAGGAGCAGCGGCAGCGCGTCCGCGCGGTGCCGGACCAGGACGCCGGGGTTGCGGCCGGGGTCGGCGTCCACCCCGATCACGGGTTGCCCGGCGAGGTACTTGGCGACGTTCGCGACGAGGCCGTCCTGGCCGACCACGACCACCACGTCCTCCGGCTCGAAGAGGAACCGGGGCAGGTCGGCCCGTTCGACCCGGGTGCGGCGCCAGTCGAGCGGGACGGCGCCGGCGGCCCGGGCCAGGGCCTCGGCCTGCCGCCGGTGGCGCCGCTCGACGTCCTCGATCGAACGGCCCCGGCTGTGCAGGAAGTACGAGGCCTGGCCGGGCGTCCCGTGGTGGGCGACCAGTTCCTCGTACTCGGTGCGGCGGTGGACCAGGACCGCCCGGGGCGCGAGCGTCACCGCGCGCCTCCGCCGCCCGCCGTACCGCCGCCCGCCGGACCCTCACCCGCCGGACCGCCCATGGCGCCGAGCCTGGCGAGCAGGCCGGTGACCAGGTCCGGGGTGAGCGTGAGGTTGTCGATGCGCGGCAGGTGCTCGGCCAGCCGCATGAGGGCGAGAGCCCGCAGCACGGCCGGGTCGGCCTGCTGGTGGGCGGCCAGCCAGGCCGCCTCGCTGGAGGCCCGGGCGTCGCCGAGCGCCCGGGCGGCCTCGGCCTCGGCGACCGCGAGCCTGCTGCGGCGCTCGGCCTCGGCGTCGGTGCGGATCCGGTCGGCGGCGGCGTCGTCCTCGGCCTTGAGCCGGGTGTTGGCGGCCTGCTGGGTGATCAGCTGTTCCTCCCGCCGGGCGAGTTCGATCCGGTTGGCGAGTTCGTTCTCGGCGATGCCGCGCTCGTGCTCGACCGCGACGGCCCGTCGTTCGAACGTGGCCCGGTCGGCCTCCTGCTGGACCAGTTCGCGGGCGGGGGTGCGCAGCGCGCGTTCCACCTCGGGTTCGGGGCGCAGGGCGACGACGCGGACGGCGATGACGGCGAGCCCGGTCTCGGCGAGCCGCGGTTCGGCGGTGAGACCGGTGGACATCCGGTCGCGGACGGTCGCGACGCCGTCGGCCAGCGCCGCGGCGAGCGGGGTGCGGGCGAGCAGGCCGAGGGCGTGCTGCTGCGCGGTCTCGGTGAGCAGGGTGGCGAGCTGGTCGAGCGGGGCGGCCCGCCAGGCGCCGGTGTCGGGGTCGATGCCGAAGTCGACGCGGGTGGCTGCGGTGGCCGGGTCGGTGATCCGGTAGGTGAGGGTGGCCTGGACGGTGAGGTCCTGGAAGTCGGCGGTGCGGGCGTGGAAGAGCATGGCGAGTTCGCGGTCGTCGACCGGGACTTCGGAGAGTGCGGCGGTGAGCGGGCGGAACCAGAAGGCGAGCCCGGTGCCGTCGTGCGTGAGGCGGCCGCGCCGGAAGTGGCGGATGTGGGCGGTCGGGACGGCGCGCAGGTGGCGCAGTCCGAAGCGCCTGGTGATGTCGGCCATGAGTGCGTTCCCCTTGTCGTCACGCCGACGATATGGGGCGGCACTGGATCTCGTCAAGGTGACGAGAAGGGAAGTCCGGCCCGGTCGCGGGAGCCGTGGGAGGATCGGCTGGTGCTGAGGATGCGAACGAAGAGGCCGGCGACGACGCACCCCGCCGGCCCCGGGGCGGCCGTGCGGCTCTCCACCGCGCTGCTCGCCGTCTGCACCGGCGCCTGCGCCGTCCTCGCGGTCGGCGCACCGCCCGCCCGCGCCGCCGACGGCCCCGGCGAGGCGTTCACCCTCACCGACCCGCGAATCACCGAGTCCAGCGGTCTCGCCGCCAGCCAGGTCCACCCCGGCGTCTACTGGACCCACAACGACAGCGACGACGGCCCGTACGTCTACGCGGTCGACTCCCGGGGCCGCACCGTCGCGACCGTCACCCTGCGCGGCGTCGAACCGCGCGACGTCGAGGCGGTCTCGCTCGGTCCGGACGGCCGGCTCTACCTCGGCGACATCGGGGACAACCTCGGCGGCAAGTGGCCCGAGGTCTGGATCTACGCCTTCGCCGAACCCGCCGAACTCCGCGACCAGACGGTGGAGGTGACGCGCTACAAGGTCCGCTACGAGGACGGGCCGCGCGACGCCGAGGCGCTGATGGTCCACCCCGTCACCGGCCGCGCCTACATCGCCAGCAAGCGGCAGGGCGGCGGCGGCCTCTACCAGGGGCCCGAGAAGCTCTCCCCGACCGGTGTCAACACCTTCCGCCGGATCGGCGAGGTCTCGTGGATCACCGACGGCGCCTTCTCCCCGGACGGCACCAGGCTCGTCCTGCGCGGCTACTTCTCGGCCGCCCTCTACCGCTGGAAGGACGGCGCGCCGGCCCCCCTCGGCGCGCTCACGACCCCGTTCCAGCAGCAAGGCGAGTCCGTCACCTTCAGCGCGGACGGCCGGGCCCTGCTCTACGGCAGCGAGGGCAAGGGCAGCCCGGTCTGGCGTGCGCCGCTGGACGACGGTCAGCTTCCGGACACCGTGAAGCCGCTGCCCCGTCCGACCGCCACCCCGACGCCGGGTGCCGCCGCCCCGCCCGGTGGTGCGTCGCCGGACGCGTCGGCCCCCGGGGGCTCCTCGGACGGTCCTTTCGACCAGGCCCTCGGCGTGCTCTTCCTGGCGGCCGTGGTGGGGGCGGTCCTGGGCCTTCGGCGGAAGAAGAAGAGCGACTGACGGCGCCCGCCGGGCGCCCGGCGGGCCGCCCGTCCGGTCCACTCGCGCCGGCCGCGCCGGGCCGGCCCGGGTGCCCGGCCTGCCTGCTCCGCCGGGCCGCCGCCCGCCCGCCCCTCCGGTCTGTCCGTGCGCCGTCCGCCGGCCGGCCGGCGGCCGCCGCCTTGATCCAACCGTCGGCACGTGTGCGAACGGGCGCCCCGTCCGGCGGACCGTTCGTCGACCCGCCCACCTGCCGTCGCCAACCAGGCCGATCTGTCGCCGATTTGTGACCAAGGTTGGCCAACACCGGCCCCTCGCGCGGTTTTCGTGGACGTAGTGTTCCGACTATGTCACGGAGAAGCCGCCGCAACGCCTCCCCGGAGCCCTTCGACACCTGGGTGCCACGTCCCCGGCGCCGCGAGACCCCGTTGGGCCTGCTCGGCCACGGGGTGAAGTTCCTCGGTTACAGCACCCTGGCCGGCGTCCTGCTGGCGGGCATCGCCCTGCCGGCGGCCGGCGCCCTCGGCCTCGGGGTGAAGAACAGCGTCGACGGATTCGACAACATCCCGGACGACTTCAGGACCCCGCCGCTCACCCAGGCGAGCTGGATATACGACTCGACGGGCGGCCTGATAGCCAAGGTCTTCGAGCGGGACCGCACGGTGCTCGCCGCCGACCAGATGTCCCCGCTGATACGCCAGGCCCAGGTGGACATCGAGGACGCCCGCTTCTACGAGCACGGCGCGGTCGACCTCAAGGGTGTCCTGCGGGCCATCTCCAAGAACGCCGAGAGCGGCGCCACCGTCCAGGGTGCCTCGACGCTGACCCAGCAGTACGTGAAGAACGTGAACGTCGAGAAGGCCGGTGACGACCAGGCGGCCGTGCTGGCGGCCCAGCGCAAGACCCTGGGCCGCAAGATCCAGGAACTCAAGTACGCCATCAAGCTGGAGGAGGAGCTGACGAAGGAGCAGATCCTCACCAACTACCTGAACATCACCTTCTACGGCCGCCAGGCGTACGGCATCCAGGCCGCCTCCCAGCGGTACTTCAGCAAGGACGCGAAGGACCTCACCGTCCCCGAGGCGGCGACCCTGGCGGGGCTGGTGCAGAACCCCTCCCAGTACGACCCGAAGCTCCACCCGGTGGCCGCGCAGAAGCGCCGCGACACCGTCATCGACAAGATGGTGGAGAACAAGCACCTCACCCCGGAGCAGGCCCGCGAGGCCAAGGCCGCGCCGCTCGGCCTGCGCTACAAGGAGCCGCAGAACGGCTGCATCACGGCGCAGTCGGGGATGGGCTTCTTCTGCGAGTACGTCCGTCGGGTGGTCAAGCAGGACCCGGTCTTCGGCAAGACCGCCGCCGAACGCAAGAAGCTGTGGGACCAGGGCGGCCTGGCCGTCCACACCACCCTCGACCCGGTCAAGCAGGCGGCCGCGCAGAACGCGGTGACCAAGCGGGTCAACGTGACCGACCCGGTCTCCGCGGCGATGACCATGGTGGAGCCGGGCAGCGGCCGGATCCTGGCAATGGCCCAGACCCGCCCGTACGGGCTCGACCCGAACAAGAACCAGACCGTCGTCAACTACAACGTCGACGCGGCGATGGGCGGTGGCAACGGCTTCCAGCCGGGCTCCAACTTCAAGCCGATCGTGGCCGCCGCCGCCCTGGAGGCCGGCCTGCCGGCCACGCAGTCCTACCCGTCGCCGAACCGGATGGAATGGCCGACGATGAGCACCTGCGACGGCACCTGGAAGAACCTGGCGAAGAACGACAAGAAGAACGGCACCATCCCCAACGAGTCCGCGGGCGAGGTCGGCCCGTACCAGCTCAAGGAGGCGATGGCGCTCTCGGTCAACACCTACTTCGTGCAGATGGAGCAGGAGATCGGCCTCTGCGCGGTCAAGCAGATGGCCAACAAGCTCGGCGTGGCGGGCAAGGCGAGCGGCAAGCCGCTGGAGGAGCTGCCGGCCCTCGGCCTGGGCACCCAGGAGGTGAGCCCGCTGGCGATGGCCAACGTCTACGCCACCTTCGCCGCCCGCGGCACCTACTGCGCGCCGCTCGCGATCAGCAGGATCAGCACGGTGGACGGCAAGGAGATCCCGGTCAGCCCGCCCAAGTGCGACCGGGTGCTCTCCGAGAACACCGCCGACGTCATCAACACCGTGCTGCTCGGCGTCACCGAGAAGGGCGGCACCGGGCGCGACCTCGGCCTCGACGACGACCGGCAGATCGCCGGCAAGACCGGTACCAGCGACGAGAAGAAGTCGGCCTGGTTCAGCGGCTACACCGGCAACCTGGCCGCCTCGGTCTGGCTGGGCGGCCCGGCCAAGGGCGTGCCGATGAAGAACATCAGGATCGGCGGCCGGTACTACGAGGAGGTCTTCGGCGCCACCGGCCCGGGACCGATCTGGCAGATGGGCATGAGCGACGCCGTCAAGGGCATGCCCGAGAAGGAGTTCGCGACCGTCCACATCCCGGACCCGCCGCCGAAGCGCGACCCGTCCGGGAGCCCCACCGGTTCCGGGGGCTCCCCGTGGCCGGGCGGTTCCGCGACGGACACGGCGCCGACCTGGCCCGGCGGGCGCAACACCGCCCCCGGACGGCCGCGCACCTCGCAGCCGACCCAGCCGGCCAAGCCCGTCCAGCCCGTCCAGCCGCAGACCAAGCCGGACGAGCAGGCGCAGACACAGTCCGACGACGGGTCCGCCGACGGCTGACCCCGGCCGGGTCCGGCGACGCGCCGACGACCGTGCCCCGGACCGTCCGACGACGGTCCGGGGCACGGTCGTTCAGCCGGGAGCGCCGGGTGTCAGTGCACGCCCTTGGCGGCCCAGAAGTCCTGGCGGGCCAGCACGCTGGTGTCGGTCTGGTCGGTGAAGAACCCGTCCACGCCCAGCTCGTACAGGTACCGGGCCCAGCCGATCGCGTCGCCGTACGCGTTCGGGTCGGTGCCCTTGCGGTAGTCGAGCGGCAGGAAGCCGTTCTCGTTGCGCACCGTGTAGGGGTGCAGCAGCAGGCCGGCCGCGTGTGCGTCCCGGACGAGCGTGGTCGGCGGAAGGAGCTTGCCGGTGGCGTCGACCGGTGCGATCAGCTGCGTGGTCGGGCCGATGCCGTGGGCGAAGCCGGCGATCCAGCGCAGCCCGGCCGGGGTCACGAGGTCGGCCACCGTGCGCCGGTCCCCGGCCAGCTCGAAGTCGTACGGTCGGCTGGCCGCGCCGCTGAGCAGCTGGATCCGCGGGTTGTCGACCAGCTTGGCGAGCCGCTGGAGACTGCTCGGCTCGAAGGACTGCAGGATCGCCCGCCCGTTGCGCCCGGCCAGCCCGGTGCGGCGCAGCTCGTCCGCGAGCCGCTCCTCCAGGGGCAGGCCGATCGACCGGAAGTAGCTGGGGTGCTTGGTCTCCGGGTAGACCCAGACGTCCCGGCCCAGCTCGCGACCGCGCTTGCGGGCGAAGTCGGCCACCTCGCGGAAGGTGGGGATCGCCCAGCGGCCGTCGTAGACCGTGTTCCGCTGACGCTGCTGCGGCAGCCGCTCCTTGGCCCGCAGGGTGCGGAGCTCGGCGAGCGTGAAGTCCTCGGTGAACCACCCGGTCTGCGCCGCGCCGTCGATGGTCTTCGAGGTCTTCCGGCCCGCGAACTCCGGGTGGTCGGCGACGTCCGTGGTCTCGGTGATGTTGTTCTCGTGCCGGACCACCAGGTGGCCGTCCTTGGTCGGGACGAGGTCCGGCTCGATGACGTCCGCGCCGAGCTGGAGGGCGAGGTCGTACGAGCCCAGGGTGTGCTCCGGGCGGTAGCCGGGGGCACCGCGGTGTCCGACGATCAGCGGGTGCGGCAGCCGGTCCAGGCCGGTACCGGTGCGGACCGGCGGGCGGGTGCCGGACGGACGGCCCGCGGCGGCGGCGCGCTCGTCGGCGGCGGGCTGCTCGGCGTCCGCGCGGTCCCCGCCGGGGGCCGCGAAGGCCTCCCCGGCACCGGCGGTGGCGAACGCCGCCGCGCCGATCCCGGCCGCGCCGGTGGCGCGCAGGAAACGGCGGCGGGAGGCTCCGGGGCCCTCGGCGGGCTCCGCCGGGCTGCTGCCGTCGAGCGGACGGTTCGTCATGGGTTCTCCTTGGTCGCCCTGGTGGCGTGGCGTCGGGGTCGTCGCCCGCAGACTAGGAGCCGTCGCGCCCGGCCGGGTGGCCTCCGGGCGAACTGCGGGAGAAGTTCCGACACCCGCCGCCCGCCCGGAGAACGGGACCGCCCCGCCAACCGCTCCCGTCACGCCCGGGCAACCCCGCCCCGGGGAACGGGAGGGGCCGGCCGCGGTCACGCACCGCGGCCGGCCCCCGGCCCGGGCGAGCCGGACGCCGGTCAGCCCGCCGCGGCGCAGAGGGCGTAGGTCTTCTCCGCGTGCAGCAGGGACTCCAGCTCGGGGTAGCCCTGCTGGCGGTAGCTGTAGTAGGCGACGGTGTACTCGACGTCGCACCTGTAGGCGGCGGCGACCTGCTCGACCGGCTTGGGGTCGACCGTGAGGTCCCCGGTCGTGGCGCCGGGCGGGGCGGCGGCCTGGGCGGCCGCCGCCCCGGTGAGCAGGGCGGTGGCGCTGAGCGCGAGGACGGCGAACGAGCGGGAGAGACGGTTCATCGGTGCACACCCTTCGGGTAGTCGGTCTGCCCCGATTCTGTCCGGAGGGCTGATCCACTTCCCATCCCCGAAGTCTGGGATGCCGGCCGGTCCGCCCCCGGCGGCGGCCCCCGTCGTCACCGGCTGCCGTGTCCGCGACCGCCGTGTCCGCGACTGCCGAGTCCGCGACCGCCGAGTCCGCCGCCGCTGCGCCGTCGTCGTGTCAGAGGGCGGCGAGCAGCTCGCGGCCCTCCGGCCAGTCGCCGAGCCCCGAGTCGGAGTTGAGGTGCCCGTACGCGCCCGGCTCGACGTAGCGGGCGCCCCAGGAACCGGCGAAGTGGCGGGCACGGTCCGGCGTGACCCACGGGTCGTCGGTGCTGGAGACCACGACGGCCGGGAACGGGAACCGCGGCAGGGCGACCGGACGGAAGCCCAGGAGCTCGGGGACGTCGGCGTGGTCGATGTCGGCGGGGGCGACGAGCAGGGCGCCCCGGACGAGAGCGGTCCGCGCGGCCGGCGCCCCGGCCACCCAGCGGGCCACCGTCGCGCAGCCCAGGCTGTGCGCCACGAGCACCACCGGCCCGTGCGCCGCCGCCGCAACGATCGCCGCGTCCACCCGGGCCACCCAGTCCACCGGGTCCGGGTGGTCCCAGTCCGCCTGCTCGACCCGGACGAACGCCGGGTCGCCCGCCTCCCAGCGGCTCTGCCAGTGGTCCGGGCCGGAGCTCTGGTAGCCGGGCAGGACGAGGTAGGTGGTGCGGTCCGACATCGGGGCGGATTCCCTCCGTGGGCAGGGGTACGGGCAGCAGGGAGTCTAGGCGCAGGCCGTACAGGGGGCGTGCACCGCCCACGTCCGGCGCACGGGGGCGCACATGCGCCGTCGGATGCCCGTGCGCCCTGTTGCGCGGGCCCCGTACGGCGGGGAACGCTGGGTGCGCCCTGTTGCGCGGGCCCCGTACGGCGGGGAACGCTGGGTGCGGCCCGCGCCGGGATCCCATCGGGCGGGGCCTGTCACAGAACTGACGATCGATCGATTCGGAGGGATGTCGCGATGGCATCGAAGATCCTGCTCGTCACCGGGGACGCCGCGGAGTCACTGGAGGTGTTCTACCCCTACCAGCGGCTGCGCGAGGAGGGCTACCAGGTCGACATCGCTGCCCCTGCCAAGAAGCGGCTCCAGTTCGTCGTGCACGACTTCGTCGACGGCTTCGACACCTACACCGAGAAGCCCGGCTACACCTGGCCCGCCGACGTCGCGTTCGCCGACGTCGACCCGGCCGACTACGTGGCGCTGGTGATCCCCGGTGGCCGGGCTCCCGAGTACCTGCGCAACGATCCGGACGTGCAGCGGATCGTCCGGCACTTCTTCGAGAGCGAGAAGCCGGTCGCGCAGATCTGCCACGGCCCGCTGGTTCCGGCCGCCGCCGGGGTCCTGGCCGGGCGCACCAGCGCCGCCTACCCGGCTCTGGAGCCGGACGTGCGGGCGGCCGGCGCGAGCTACGTGGACGGCGAAGCGGTGGTCGACGGGGTGGTGGTCTCGGCGCGGGCGTGGCCCGACCACCCGGCGTGGCTCCGGGCGTTCGTCGAGGTGCTGCGGGTGAAGGCCCCGGTCGCCTGATCCCGAGGCCGGTGCCGGTGCCGGTGCCGACCCCGGTGCCGGCAGCCGCCCGGCCGCCGGCCCTGAGTCTCCGTCCCGGCGTCTCCACCCCTGGTCGGAGGCGCACCCCGAGGCCCGTCGGGGGCGCCGCCGACCTGAGGGTGAGCGACACGCGGCAAAGGATGGGACCAGGGGCGGAGAAGGTCCGGACCAGGGGCTGACGCCTCCTTCGTGTACGGCTGGCAGAGTGTCAGCTGCCATGGAAGGCAAGGGTGTTGTGGACACCCGTCGGCGCTGATTCGGGAGGCATCATGGCCGGGACGTACAGGGGAACGGTGGACGGCGGGGTCGGCGGCGAGACCGCGGACCGGGCGGGGGTGGCGAGGCCCGGGCGCCGGCGCGGCGCGGCGGTCCGCGTGCTCGCGGTCGCGCTGGCCGGCGCCGGCCTGGTGGGCGTGGTCGCCCCGGCGGCCGGTGCCCACGGCGCGCCCGGGCCGGACGGGGTGACCGTGGCGGGAGCCGGGAAGGGCGTCGACGTGAAGGCGCTGGACGACGCGGTACGCAGGATGGTGGAGCAGGGCGGGGCCTCGGCCACGCTGGCGAGGGTCAGCGAGCGCGGTCGGTCGGTGTGGAAGGGCGCGGCGGGCACCGCCGACTTCGCCACCGGACGGAAGGCCGGCGCGGACGGCCGGTTCCGCATCGGCAGCGTCACCAAGACGTTCGTCTCCACGGTGGTTCTCCAACTGGTCGCCGAGGGCCGGCTGAGCCTGGACGACAGGGTCGAGCGCTTCCTGCCCGGCCTCGTCCCCGGTGGACGCGACATCACCGTCCGCCAGCTGCTCGACCACACCAGCGGCCTCTTCAACTACACCGAGGACGACGCCTTCGCGCACGAGGAGAGCGCCGAGTCGATGCAGCAGTGGCTCGACACCGGGCGCTGGACGGTCTACCGGCCGGAGCAGCTCGTCGCGATCGCCAAGGGCCACCAGCCCTACTTCGCGCCCGGGCAGGGATGGCACTACTCCAACACCAACTACGTCGTGATCGGGCTGCTGATCGAGCGGGTCACCGGTCGCAGCTGGGCCGACGAGGTGGACCGCCGGATCGTCCGGCGGCTGGGCCTGACCGCCACCTCGATGCCGATCCACTCGACGACCGTCCCCGGTCCGCACGCACACGGCTACTACAAGCTGCCCAGCGGCCCGGCCGACGTCACCGAGCTGGACCCGAGCATGGCGGACGCGGCCGGCGCGGGAATCTCGAACACGGCCGACCTCACCACCTTCCTCAAGGCCCTGCTCGGGGGCCGGCTGCTGCCCGCCCGCCTGCTGGCCGAGATGAAGGCGGTCACCCCGCAGAGCGGCGAGGCGCAGTACGGCCTCGGTCTCCAGCGGACGCCCACCGCCTGCGGCGACGTCTGGGGCCACGCCGGTGGCATCCCGGGCTACAACACGTTCGTGTTCGGCGACGCCGACAACCGCCGGCAGTTCGTGGCCTCGGTCAACGCGTACGACGTCTCGGACCTCCCGGCCACCAACGCGGCGTTCGACAACCTGATCAACACCGGTGTCTGCGGCGGCCCGCCGCCGGCCCCCGCCGCCGGTGCGCCCCGCACCGGCGTGCCGTCCGTGGAGGGCGTGCTGGACGGTCCGCGCACCTGACCGGTGCCCGACGGGAGCAGACCGGCGCCTGACCGAGTGCCGCTCCGGAACGGCCGGAGCGGACCCGGAGCGGACCCGGCGCCGGCGGGCGCCGGGTCGGCGGGCTCGGGCCCCCCGGCCGGTCCGGCGGCCGGGGATGCCATCATGGCCCGCACCTGATGGGCGGTCGTCACCGGGAGGACGCAGCATGGCAGAGCCGTTGATAGCCGAGGTCGCGGGCCGGGCACCCGCCGTCGACCCGACCGCGTTCGTCGCGCCGAACGCGGTCGTGGTCGGCAGCGTGACACTCGGTGCCGGGGCGAGCGTCTGGTACGGCGCGGTGCTGCGCGGCGACGCCGAGGCGATCACGGTCGGCGCCGGCAGCAACGTTCAGGACAACTGCACGCTCCATGCCGACCTCGGTTTCCCGCTGGTGATGGGCGAACGGATCTCGGTCGGGCACAACGCCGTGCTGCACGGCTGCGTGATCGAGGACGACGTCCTGGTCGGGATGAACGCCACCGTGCTGAACGGTGCCCGGATCGGCGCCGGCTCGCTGGTGGCGGCCGGTGCCGTGGTGACCCAGGGTACGGAGGTCCCGCCCGGTTCCCTGGTCGCGGGCGTCCCCGCCAAGGTCCGGCGGGAGCTGACCGAGGACGAGCGCGCCGGCATCAAGGTCAACGCGGAGGGGTACCGCCTGCTGGCCGAGGGCCACCGGGACCTCCGTCCCGTCCCGCCCGCCCCCGGCGCGCCCGCGTAGCGGAGCCGCCCGGCCGGGCCGGGCCCGGCCCGGGCGGCTCCGGTCGGGTACCGCTCAG
>NZ_JBEXNT010000137.1:0-7408 GCF_040611255.1 Kitasatospora sp. NPDC002965
CCCACACCGCCCACCAACGCGTCCACAACCTCACCGTCAGCGACCTCCACACCTACTACGTCCTCGCAGGCACCACCCCCGTCCTCGTCCACAACATCAGTCCGGCGCAGTGTCAGCTCGGCGTGCAGGAAATGGACCACGTTACGTCGGGAGTCCTCGACATCCAGGTGGATGTTGTCCCGTTCGCGAGCGGTGGTCGCGGTTCGGGTGGATTCGTTGACGATATGGGTGATCGGGTACCCGGAATGACGTCGTCGAACTACCATCATGTCGAGATGCAGGCCGCTGCCTATATGCGCCGAAATAAGATTGGAAATGGAGTACTTTACATAAATCACCCCGATGGAATTTGTCAGTTCTGTAATGGATTGGCATATTCGCGCCCCGGGGGAGCTCTCGCCAAGCCCATTGAGGATGCCCTTCCCAAGGATGCACTGATGTGGGTATATGATCAGAGTGGAAAATTCCTCGGTAGATTCAAGGGGAATTCTCGCTAGGCACGGCCGGAGCGTTTCGGCAGGGTGCAGCGAGCACCCTGCCGAAACTGCGCTCGACAGAAGGGGGGCGCCCGGCGAACCGACTCCAGGGTCGCCGGCCAGGTCGAACCCTTGGCGTATACTCAGACCTTGTGGATGAACTCCTTACAATAGATCCAGACAGCGTCGGACGATTCCTTCGGCGCTGGTACGGGACCGTGGAGGGCGTGGGCGACCTTCACCTCGGGGCCAGTCCCCACTTGCCTAGCCAGCTACTTGAGTGGCACGCGATGGCGGCTCAGATCGGAAGCCCTGTCACATTCCAAGATCATCCCGTTTCGCTTCGAGATCTTGCACCGGATTCGCGCGGAATGCTCAAGTTCTGGGTGGAAAGCCAGAACGGCCACTTCTGGGCCATCAATCTCGACGACGACACGCTTCAGGTCTTCTCCAGGGAGGATGGAAGAGTCGAATGGGCGGGAACGGGTGAGACTCTGAGTCATTTTCTACTGCATTGCACTGTCCGGGAAGCGATCATCGGAAGCTCGTCCAAGTTCACCGTCTTTGTCAATTCTTCAGAAATCAACGAGGCCATGGACTCGTTTGAACGGCTGAAGTTTGAAGCACTGGCCAGCGAAGAGCCTCAGGTCAAGCTGTGGTGTAACGAGGATTCACTAGTCCGCATGGCGCCTCCGCCGACGGGGTATGCGGAACCCGGGGAGCAGCTGTGGATGCTGACCTTTGCGACGCCGTCTGACTCAAGCATCGAGCGGTACGCATCTCGGTTCGGACTTGAGGGCATGACCACCGCCGAACCTGCTTGCTCGGAGATTCCGTACGAGCCGCCGCCGTTCTAGATGCACCAGAGTATTTCTTGATATGCAGCTGTTGAACTATGAAGGTCCCGCCAGGATCAATTCTGGCGGGACCTTTCGATCATTCTGACGTCACCGGGCGAGGACCAAGATCCCACCTTCCGGCGGATCGTCGCCAACGTCGCGTCCACCAGACTTGGTGCCTGAGTTGCGCAGCGCGTGACCGAGGAGGTCGATGGCGTCGCGCTTTAAGGCGGAGTCGGACGTGGACGTAGACAGTAGCGGTCACGCCGATGTGGGCGTGACCCGGGCGGGAGTGGGGGACCGGGGTGGGGGGTGGGGTGGACCGGGGGCCCGGGTGGGAATGGCACCTGGGGGCTGCGGGAGCGGCTCGGGCCGGTGGGAGGATGGCGCCGACGACGACGGTCGCCACGCACTCGGTGAAGGCCCGGGGGGCGCCGTCCGCAGGGAAGGCCGCACCACATGGCGACGTACCGACCGACCGTTCCGCTCCCCCGGGGCGAGGACGGCCCGCTCTGGACGCGCAACGACGCGCTGCTCGCCGTCGGGGCGACCTCGATGGACCTGCTCGGCTACGCGCTCGGCGCCGCCGAGGGCCTGCCCGTCACCCCCCTGGGGCTGCTGCTCGCCGTCGTCGCGGGCCTCCCCCTGCTCGGCCACCGTCGCCGCCCGACCGTCGTGCTGGTCTGTGTCCTGGCCGTCAGCCTGCTGCAGAGCCTGACCGCGCCGATGGCGCACCACTTCAACAGCACCGTCGCGGTCGCCCTGTTCCAGGCCACCCGCGTCGGGCGTGCCTCCGTGACGGTGCCCGGCGCCCTAGCCGCGATCGTCATCCCGCTGGTCGGCCTGGGGCGGACGATGCCCCCGCCGATCATGGACATCGGTGGTGTCTCGGTCGCGGTCGCCCTGGTCGTCGGCTCGGCCCTCGCGGTCGGCCGCTGGCAGCGCGAGATGGCGATCAAGCGGACCCTGCTGGCGGACCGCGCGGTGGCGGACGAGCGCCGTCGCATCGCGCGGGAGCTGCACGACATCGTGGCGCACCACATCACCACCATGCAGCTGATGGCCGGCGGCGCCCGGGCCAACCTCGGCCGCGACACCGAGGTCGTGCGCGAGGCCCTCGTCTCGCTGGAGGGCTCCGGACGGATGGCCCTGCGCGAGATGCGCCAACTGCTCGACGTCCTGCGCGCCGGGGACGAGCCCGAGGAGGCCACCGGCTCCCCCGCCGCCCCGCAGCCCGGGATCGCCGACCTGCGGCGGCTCGTCGAGGACTCGGAGCGCGCGGGCCTGCCCGCCGAGCTGGCCGTGCAGGGCGAGGAGCGCCCGCTGCCGCCGAGCGTCGCCCTGACGGTGTACCGGATCGTGCAGGAGTCGCTGACCAACGCCCGCAAGCACGCGGGCCCGGCGCGGGCCCGTGTCCGACTGACGTACCACCCGGACCGGGTGAGCGTCGAGGTGCGGGACAACGGAGCGGGGGTCCCGGTCGGTGCCGGGGTCGGTGCGGGGGTCTCGCTCGGTGCGGGCGAGCCGGCGGGGGCGAGGGGGTCGGACGGCTACCGCAGCGGGTACGGGCTGACCGGCATGCGCGAGCGCGTCGCCCTGCACGGCGGCAGCCTGACGGCCGGCGGCCTCGACGGCGGCGGGTTCCGGGTGGCGGCCGGTCTGCCGCTTCCGCCGCTCGACTGAGCCGGGAGGCGCGGGCCTCGGGCAAAGACCGGGCCCGGGGCAAAGGCCGGGCCTCGGGCAAAGGCCGGGCCTCGGGCAGAGACCGGGCCCCGGGCAAAGGCCGGGCCTCGGGCAGAGACCGGGCCCGGGGCAAAGGCCGGGCCCGGGGGCGGCGTCGCCCCCGGGCCCGGCGGGTGTGTCAGCGGCACAGGGCGGAGTCCACCAGGGCGTCCGCGTGCTGGTCGACCACGTGGGTCGGGAGGACGGTCACCGCGATGCTGACGGCCCGGCCGTCCTCGGTCACACCGCCCCCCGTCCGGTAGCCCGGGATCGTCCCGCCGTGGCCCCAGGCCACGCCGCCGCAGGACAGCGGCGTGCTGATCAGGCCCAGCCCGTAGCCGACGCCCGCGCCGACCTCGGGGGCCGGCACCGTGGTCCGCATCTGGGCCAGCAGCTCGGGCTTGAGGAGCCGGCCGCCGATCAGCCCGCTGAAGAACCGGTTGAGGTCGCCGGGGGTGGAGACCATCGCGCCCGCGGCCCACCCCCAGGAGGGGTCCAGCTCGGTGTAGTCGCGCAGCGGCCCGTCCTCGGTCGCCCGGGCGTAGCCCTTGGGGTGGGGCTCGTGGATGGTCCGGTCCCCCGGGGCGGGGAAGTAGGTGTGGCGCAGCCCGAGACGGTCGACGACGCGTCGGTTGATCTCCTCGCCGAGGGGCCGGCCGGTGATCTTCTGGATGATCAGGCCGGCCAGCAGGTAGTTGGTGTTGTTGTACTCCCACTTCGTGCCCGGCGCGAAGTGGGCCTTCTGGGCGAGGGCCCGGTCGAGCAGCTCGCGGGGCTCGGAGTAGTAGTCCTTGTGCGAGAGGGCGAAGTCGCGGTCCACGTACTCGGGGAGGCCGCTGGTGTGCTGGAGCAGCTGACGGACGGTGATGTTCCGCCCGTCCAAGCCGTCGCCGCGTACCAGGCCCGGCAGGTAGGTGTCGACGAACGCGTCGAGCTCGACCTTGCCCTCGCCGACCAGTTGGAGCACGACCACGGCGGTGAAGGTCTTGGTGTTGCTGCCTATCCGCACCTGCCCGTCGACGGGCACCTTCGTGCGGGTGGCGAGGTCGCCGACGCCGGCGGTGTAGTTGCGGGTGCGCCCGTCGCGGCCCTTGACCGCCGCCAGTACGCCCGGCACGCCGTCCTCGCGCACCAGGCGGTCCAGGCCCTTCTGGACGGTGTCCGGCCGGGCGGCGGCCGTGACGTTCTCGGGGGTGGCCGTCGGGGACGGGGACGTCGCGAACGCCGGCTGGACCAGCGCGCCCGCCGTCACGGCCGCAACGGCCACGGCGACCGCCGCCGCCGTCCTGCGGCGACCGCCCGGACGCTGCCGGAGGGAACTGGACCGGTGCGCTGCATGCTCGTTCACGGAAGGGACTCCTGTGGTGAGGGGCTCTCCGGGGGATTCCCCGGCCGGTCTCCAGAGGACCATGCGGCGCCCCACCGATTCGTCCACGCCCAGAACGACCCCGACACCGGGAGCCGGGTCCGGGCCGCCCCTTTCCCGGGACCGTGCTCCCGGTCCCGCAGTCCGTCCGGCGCGGCCTGCGGGCGGTCTACGGTACGGACTTCGGGACGGACTGGGGGCGGTTCCCGGGGCGGTCGTGCCCCGGGAACCGCCCGTGCCGTCAGCGCAGTGCGGCGCCGTAGACGTGCTCGACCTTCATCACCATCAGCACCCGCCGGTCGGCGACCATCACCGCCCGGTACTCGTCCCAGTCCGGGTGCTCGCCGGAGGCCCGGCGGTAGTAGTCGACCAGTGCCTCCGCCTCGGGCCCGTGCGGATCGCTCCCCGGCCCGGTGAGTGTCACCGTCCCCTCGGCGGTGGCCCAGGCCATGCCGTCCGCCCTGGTCACCTCCAGTGCGGCGCGCGGATCCCGGCGCAGGTTGGCCGTCTTGGCGCGTCCCTCCGTCATCGACACGTACAGCAGCTCCGCCTCCCGGTCGTAGAAGGGCATCACGGGCGACAGCTGCGGGCGTCCGTCGGACTTGACGGTCGCCAGCACGCCGAGCCTGCTCACCGCGAGCAGGGCGCGCGGGTCGAACGGTGCCGCCGTCATGCCCGGCCCCCGTTCCGGGCCGGGCCGGTCGTCCCGGTCGTCCCGGCGTGTGCGGTGTGGCGGGTGCGTTCGGGGTGGTGGGTGCGCCCGGAGTACTCGGCGTGCTCGATGGTCATGGCAGAATCGTGGACCTTCATACCGGTGTGAAGGTCAAGGGGGAAACGCAGGTGCTGATCGGGGAGTTGAGCCGGCGGACCGGGGTCCACGCCCACCAGCTGCGCTACTACGAGGCGCAGGGCATGCTGCGGCCCGGCCGCGGGCCCAACGGCTACCGCGAGTACGCGGAGGCCGACGTGCTGACCGTCACCCAGATCAGACGGCTGCTCGCCGCCGGGCTGTCCTCGCAGGACATCGCGTACCTGCTGCCCTGCGCCGTGGGCGCCGTCCCCGACTTCGAGCCGTGCCCCGAGCTGCTGGACACCCTGCGTGCGCGTCTGCGCGGGCTGGACGACCACATCGACACCCTCACCCGCTCCCGCCAGGCGCTCCGCGCCTACGTGGAGGCCACGGAGCGCCAGGTGTCGGGGCGCGAGCGGGGCGGCGACCGCCGGTCCGCCGCCGCGTGAGGCCGGGCGGCCTGACGGTCAGTCGGCCGCGTGGACCAGCGTTCCGCCGACGTACGTCCGCAGGACCCGGGCCCGGGCGATCTCCTCGGCCGGGGCCGTGAAGACGTCCCGGTCGAGGACCACCAGGTCGGCGAGGTTGCCGGCCCGCAGGGTGCCCGCGTCGTCGAGGCCGTTCACGTGGGCCGCGCCGGCCGTGTAGGCGGCGATCGCGGAGGCGAGGTCGAGCCGCTGCTCGGGGAGGAAGACCCGGCCGTCGGTCGCCTCCGGCTCCATCCGGTTGACGGCCACGTGGATCCCTGCGATCGGGTCCGGGCTGCTCACCGGCCAGTCGCTGCCCGCCGCGAGGGTGGCCCCGGCCCGCTGCAGCGCGCCGAACGGGTACTGCCAGGCGGCGCGTTCGGGGCCGAGGAACGGGATGGTCAGCTCGTCCATCTGCGGTTCGTGGGCGGCCCAGAGCGGCTGGATGTTGGCGATCGCGCCGACCCGCGCGAAGCGGGGCAGGTCGTCCGGGTGGACGACCTGGAGGTGGGCGAGGTGGTGCCGGGTGCCCCGCCACCCGTTGGCGGCGCGGGCGGCCTCGACGGCGTCGAGCGCCTCGCGCACCGCGCGGTCGCCGAGTGCGTGGAAGTGCACCTGGAAGTCGTGGGCGTCCAGTTCGGTGACGTAGGAGCGCAGCGCGACGGGATCGACGAAGCTCAGACCGCTGTTGCCGGTGGCGCAGCCGCAGCCGTCGAAGTAGGGGCTGGTCATGGCGGCGGTGAAGTTCTCCGCGATGCCGTCCTGCATGATCTTGACGGCGGGGGCGCGGAACCGCCCCCGGGTCAGTTCCTCGCGGTGGGCGACGAGCCCGGGGATCTGCTCGGCGCCCCGGTCGCGTTCCCACCAGAGCGCGCCGGTGACCCGCGCGGTCAGCGAGCCGTCACGGGCGGCGGTGAGGTAGGCGTCGGACGGGTCGGGCTGGCCGTTGAAAGCGCCGAGCAGCGCGTCCTGCCAGCCGGTGATGCCGAGGGAGTGCAGCAGCCGCTGCGCCCGCAGCAGGCCGGCCAGCCGGTCGGCGGCGGTCTGGGCCGGGACGAGGCGGGCGACCAGCCCGGTGGCGCCCTCCTGGAGGACGCCGGTCGGGGTGCCGTCGGCGTCGCGCTCGATCCGGCCGTCGGCCGGGTCCGGCGAGTTCCGGTCGAGGCCGGCCAGTTCGAGCGCCCGGCTGTTGACCCAGGCGCCGTGGTGGTCCCGGTTGAGCAGGTACACCGGGCGGTCGGGGACGACGGAGTCGAGGAGCCGCCGGTCGGGCAGGCCGCCCTCGAAGCTCTCCAGGGACCAGCCGCTGCCGGTGATCCAGGGCCGGTCGGGGTGGGCGTCGGCGTACTCGCGCACCCTGCGCAGGTACTCCTCGACGCCCAGGGTGCCGGTCAGGTCGCAGTCGGCGAGCTCCTGGCCGCCGTGGACGGCGTGGATGTGCGCGTCCTGGAACCCGGGGAGCAGCAGTCGGCCGGTCAGGTCGACCACCTCCGTCCCCGGTCCGACCAGCTCCCGCACCTCGTCGTGGCCGACGGCCGTGATGCGCTCGCCGGTGACGGCGAGGCTGGTCGCACGGGTGCGGGCCGGGTCCCCGGTGTGGACGGGGCCGTGGGTGAAGAGCAGATCGGCCTTGGTCATGGGTGGTGCTCCAAGTCGGTGTCGTGACAGGTCGGGGGGGTTGCCCGGCCGGGGGTGGGGCGGGGGGGGGGCGCGGGCGGGGGGGGGCGGGGCGCCCCGCGGGGGCCGGG
>NZ_JBEXNT010000137.1:7418-24775 GCF_040611255.1 Kitasatospora sp. NPDC002965
GGGGCCCAACAACCACCCCAACACCAACGATTGTTTGAACACCACCGCCGGCCGCCCCGGGGTCTCGTTGGTCGGGGGGGGTGCCCGGCCGGGGGTGCGGCGCGGCGCCGCGCGGCCGGTTGCTCCGCGGGCCGCCGCAGGGCGCCGGGCGGGTCAGCCGGCGTTGCCGCGGGCGGCGGCGCTCCCTGACGTGGTGGCACTGCCGTGGGTGGTGGCGTTGCCGGACGGGCCGTCGCCGGACGGGCCGGTGGGGCCGTCGGCCGCGGCGGCATCGGCGGCGTGGGGGAAGAAGTACGGCGATCGGCGGTACCAGCGGGCCCACGCGGCGGCCACCAGCCCGGTGACGATCATCAGCGCGGGCACCATCAGGTTGAACCAGCCGTTGTCGGCGGCCAGTTCGAAGTGGTCCGTGGAGACGTAGAACGTCCGGACGAGGTACCCGCCGACGGCCAGCAGGACGATCGCGCCCACCACCGGCGCCACGACGGCGCGCAGCCCCTCCAGCGGTGCGGTCCGCAGCAGGTGCCGGAAGCGGACGGCGGCGGCGATCGCCGTGAGCGCGTAGTAGAGCGCCACGACGATGCCGATCGCGTTGACGGCGGCCGAGATCAGGTCGTTGACGACCGGGATGGACACCGACAGCAGCGCGAGCACGACGGCGATCGCGGTGATCAGGAGGGTGGCGACGGCCGGGGTCCCGTACCTGGGGTGCAGCCGCATCCAGACCGGGCCGAGCGTGCCGTCGCGGCCCATCGCGTACATCCCGCGGGCGGTCGGGATCACGGAGGCCTGGAGCGAGGCGACCGCCGAGAAGGTGAGGGCGATCAGCGGGAGCGCGGCCAGCGGCTGGTCGGCGAGCTTCGCACCGAAGTACGTCAGGCCCTGGGCGCCGTTGTCGGCCAGCTCGTCGAGCGGGAGCACCCGCTGGAAGGCGGTGCCGGCGAGCAGGAACAGCGTCAGCATCATGGCCAGCGCGATGAACCCGGCGCGGGACGCCTCGCGCGGGTGGCGGACCTCCTCGCCGACGCTGAAGACCGACTCGAAGCCCCAGTAGCAGAACACGGCGAGCACCATGCCCTGGGCGAGCGCCTCGGGGGACGGGATGTCGAAGGGGTTGAACCACTGGAGCGAGAACGGCTGGTCCCCCGCGAACAGGCCGTAGCCGCAGAAGGCGAGCAGCACCGCGTACTCGAAGACCAGCAGGTACTTCTGGAGCCGGGCCGCGAGGTCGAGCCCGCGTACCGCGACCAGTGCGGCGCCGATCAGGACGGTCAGGCCGATCAGGGTGCACTGGAGGGTGGACTCGGGGTCGAGCCGCAGCCCCGCCACGCTGCGCACGCCGGCTTGGTCGGCCAGCTGGACGAGCGCCGAGCCGGTCACCGTCGTGGTGTACGCCATGAAGACGACGGTGCCGAGGGCGCTGACCCAGCCGGACAGGAAGCCCAGCCAGGGGTTGAGGGTGCGGCCGATCCAGCTGTAGCTGCTCCCCGCGTCGGGTTCGACCCGGTTGAGCCGTCCGTAGGCGCCGGCGATGCAGAGCACCGGGAGGAAGGCCAGCAGCATGATGGCCGGCAGGTGGAGGCCGACCACGCCGGCGGTCAGACCGAGGCCGATGCCGATGCTCGTGGTGGCCGCGGTACAGGTCGCCGCGATGGTGACGCTGCCACCGATACCGATGGAGCGGCGCATGGCCGCGGGCGCGCCGGGGGCTCCGGGTCCGCCGGGGGTACCGGCGGCACCGGCGGACCCGGGGGCTCCAGTCGCGCCGGGTGCGCCGAATCTCGGACCGTTACCCGTGTCCTTGGACGTACCGGCCAAAGGATCACCGCCTTGATCGTGGGGGGGGTTCGGCCGAACGGCCGGTTGGCGAGCCATGAAACCGCCGGGCCCGTTCACACGTCAATGCCGTTGTCATAAGCTCCCGCCATGGCCGAGCGAGTAGTCCCGGAGCCGCACCGGCGGCGCAGACGACCCACCAAGCAGGGCGTCGTCCTGTCCGAGCAGTTGATCGTCGACACCACGTTGCGGCTGGTCGGCAGCCACGGCGCCGAGGCGCTCACCGTCCGGCGTCTGGGCGCCGCCCTCGGCGCCGATCCGAGCGCGATCTACCGGTACTTCCACAGCACCGACGACCTGCTGCTGGCCCTCGCCGACGAGTTCGTCGGCCGTGCCCAGAAGGGCTGGCGGCCCACCGGCGACTGGCGCGCCGATCTGCGCGAGATCGGTCTGCGCCTGCACGCCGCCTACCAGACCCACCCGCAGGCCGCGATACTCGCCGCCCACCGGACCACCGGGCGCGAGCACGAGATGCGGGCCGTCGAGCGGATCCTCGGCGTGCTGCGCGGCGCCGGCTTCCCGGACGTCGAGGCCGTCCGGATCTACCACGCCTTCGTCGACCAGGGCCTCGCGTTCGCGGCCCTCGACGCCGCGGCGCTCGCCCTGCCGCCCGCGGCCCAGGCCGCCGACCTGGAGGTCTGGCAGGCGCGGTACGGCCGGCTGGACGCCTCCACCCACCCGAACATCGCCGCGACCGCGGGCCTGCTGGCCCAGGACATGCGGCGCAGCGGGTACCCGTTCGCGCTGGAGCTGCTCCTGGAGGCGGCGGCGGCCCGGCTGGCGGCGACCGACGGGAACGCCGCGACGGGCGGGAAGACGGGCGGTGGCACCGAGCGCGGGCGGTGACGGCGGCCCGAGCGGCGGTGGCCCGACGCCCCGCGTCGGGCCACCGCCCGTTCCCGCAGGTGGTCGGCGGGCGGCACCGGCCGGGTGCCCGGTCGGTGCGGAGCCCCGAAATCCGGTGGGGAGCCGCCGCCCTCTCGGACAGGTTTCCCTCGCCGAGGCGTCGAGCCACCGGGACGAGGACGGCTACCCCCCGCGACGGCGGCGCGCGGCGACGGCGGCCCGCGTGGACGACGGACCGGTGACAGGCCCGCGGACCGACGAAGGGGAGAGCCGTGTCCGAGACCGACGAGGCGATACACGAGCTGCTGGTGGACTCCGCGCAGTTGTCCCCGGGCGGCCGGGTGGCGGATCTGGGCTGCGGGCGAGGTCCCACGCTCGCGGCCTTCGCCCGCCGGCTGCCCTCCGCCCGCCTGATCGGGTTCGACGTGTCGACGGCCGACGTCGAGGCCGCCCGGACGCTGTTGGCCGACCACCCCGGCGGCGCCGAGCTGCGGGTGACCGACCTGTCCGGCCCGCTCCCCCTGGCGGACGACAGCGTCGACGCGGTGGTCTCCTACAACGTCCTGGAGTGCCTCGCGGACCCGGCCGCGCTCCTTCGCGAGGTGGCGCGGGTGCTGCGCCCGGGAGGACGCGCCGTGGTGGCCCACGTCGACTTCGACTCGCTGATGGTCGCGGGCGCGCCCCGGGAGCTGGACCGCCGCGTCTGCCACGCGTTCACCGACGACCAGCAGCCGTGGATGGCGCACGCCGACGGCCGGATCGGGCGGAAGCTCCCCGGCCTGCTCGGGGCTTCGCCGCTGGTGGTCGAGGGCGTGGTCCCCCTGGTGACCACCTCGACCGTGCTGGAGGGCCACGCCGCCCGCCGCATCGGCCACATCCGCGAGGCGGTGTCCGGCGCCGCGGCCACGGGGCGCGGGCCGGTCTCCGCCCAGGAGGTCGCGGACTGGGACGCGGGCGTCCGCCTGGCGGCCGCCGAGGGCAGGTTCTTCTTCGCCGAGACGGCGGTCACCGTCATCGCCCGGGCCGTCGCCTGACGCGCACGCGCACGCGCAGCCGGGTGCCGGGTGCCGGGGGGTCGATCCCGTGCCGGCGGTCCGGGGTCCGTGGCCCGGGGTCCGGGCCGGTCAGGGCGTGGACGCCGCGCGTTCCGCCCCGTGCCCTGCGGATGCCTCGGCGCCGTCGGCCCCGTCGGCCGCCCCGGCCGCCTCGACGGGCGGCAGCGGCAGGTCGGCGACCACGGCGAAGCCTCCGTCAGCCTGCGGGCCGACCGTGAGGGTGCCCCCGTGCAGGGTGACGCGCTCGCGCATGCCGACCAGGCCGTAGCCGCCCGAGCCCGCCGCCCGGGCGCCGTCCTGCGGCAGCACGCCCCAGCCGTCGTCCCGCACCTCGACGGTGATCCCGTCCTCGCGGTACGTCAGCCGCACGGTCGCGCGGGCCGGCCCCGCGTACTTGCGGGTGTTGGTGAGGGCTTCCTGGACGACCCGGAACACCGTGAGGCCGACGGTCGGCGGCAGCGGACGCCGCGGCCCACGGACGTCGAGCGCGGTCGGCAGTCCGGCGAGGCGGGACTCGTCCAGCAGACGGTCGAGGTCGTCGACGCCCGGCTGGGGCAGCGACGGCGCGGTCTCCGGCTCGTCGTCGGCGCGCAGGACGTCGAGCAGTTGGCGCATCTCGCGCAGGGCCATCCGTCCGGAGCCCTCCAGCGAGACGAGGGCCTCGCGCACGACCTCGGTGTCGCGGCCGAGGTTGGCCCGGGCGCCGCCGGCCATCAGCTGCATGGTGGTGATGTGGTGCGCCACGATGTCGTGCAGCTCCCGCGCGATGCGACGGCGCTCGTCCGCCACCGCGCGCTCCGCCAGCAGGGTCCGCTTGATCGCCATCTCACGCTGCCAGCGGTCGACCACCATGGCGGCGCCGACGACCATCAGGGTGCTGAGGACCGGGGAGAGGGCGTCCTGCCAGAGCGGCCACCGGCCGGGATTCTGGCTCAGCAGCGTGACCGACACCGTCGCGACGGCCGCGACGGCCGTCCCCCGGCCGGGGTGGGCCCGGGCCGCCGAGTACAGGGCGACCACGAGGACGGCACCGAGGTGCGGGGGCAGCGGAAGGACCAGGGAGGCGATCCCGTCGAGTGCCAGGACGGCGGCCAGCGCCGTCGCCGGGTGACGGCGCCGGGCGAGCAGCGGCAGGCCCGCCGCCCCGACGAGGAGGAGTCCGGCCGGGCTCACCTGGTACCGGCCGTCGAGGCCGGAGAGGAACACGTAGCTGAGCAGGTTCATCGCGCAGGCGCCGACGGCCACGAGCGCGTCGCTACGGGACCACGGCGGCCCGGCGCCGTCGGTGTGCAGCGGCTCCCGGGCGTCTTCGGACCCGGTGTGTCGACTCATGGACATGTCTGTTCCCCTTGCGTCCGGCCTCCCGGCCACTCCCGGGACAGGGTTGCACAGCAGGCCGCGACGGCCGCACCGGCGGCGAGCGGCGCACGGACCTGCCCCGGCAACGGTCCCGGCGCAGCGGCGCCGGTCCACCCGGCGGGGGCCGCGGCCCGCCTCCCGGCTCCGTACGGGGCGCGGTACGGGTCGCCGTACGGGCGGAGGTGCGGGCGGAGGCGGGCGGAGGTGCGGGCGGAGGTACGGGCGGAGGTACGGGCGGAGGTACGGGTGGAGGGCCGAACTCCTCGCCGGGACCGGCGAAGTGGCCGTCGACGGAGACCGCGAGGTGGGACGCGAGCTTGCGCATGCGCCGCTCTCGGGTGCAGTACTCTGAGCGAATCGGTCAGGCCGTAGTACTTCAACCGGAGTGGTGTCCATGGCGCGCAGGAACGACGAGCGACGAGCCGCCCTCGTCGACGCCGCGATCGAGGTTCTGGCCAGGGAAGGAGCGCGCGGGCTGACCTTCCGGGCGGTCGACACCGAGGCCGCCGTCCCGGTCGGCACCGCGTCCAACTACTTCGCCAACCGCGACGACCTGCTCACGCAGGCCAGCGCCCGGGTCTACGAACGCCTCCGCCCCGACGAGTCGGAGATCACCCGCCGGCAGACGGGCGTGACGGACCGGGAGTCGTACGCCGCGTCGATGCACGAACTCGTCGACCGGGTCAGCTCGTTCCGCACCGGCTACCTGGCGCTGCTCGAACTGCGACTCGAAGCGACCCGGCGCCCCGACCTGCGCGCGGTCCTGACCGAGCGGGTCCGCGCCGATCTCGACGCCAACGTCGCCTTCCACCTCGCCTCGGGCCTGCCCGGCGACGAGACCACCGTCCGGTTGCTCTACCTGGCGTTCAACTGGCTGATCGTGGAGCAGCTCACCCTCCCCGACGTCCTCTCGGAGGCCGAGCGCCACGCACTCGTCAACGCCGCGGTCGACCGCCTCGTGACGCCCTGACCTACGCGGATCCGTCGCGGATCCGTCGCGGATCCGCACCGGCGCCCGGGACGGCCGCGCCCGGCCCTGTCGGTGCGCCGGGTCGGACCGCCAGGGTCGGTCGCATGCGACGGCGAGGGCACGTCCCGGATCCGACCCCGGCCCCGGCACTGCCCGAACTGCCGCAGAACCGCGCCCTGTTGGACTACTTCCGCGAGCGTTCGGCCCTGCCACGCGGCCCGCACGACCTCACCCTGGGCAACTGGCAGTTGCGCACGCACCCCGACCTCTGTGACCGACTCTCCCGCCTGGTGCCGCGCCACCCCGTGGAGCCCGCCTACGGCGTGCCCGTCCTCGCCTTCGAGGGCGTGGCCGCCGTCGTGGCGTGCGGCATGGACATCCTTCTGGTCCGTCTGCCGACGCTCCCCGAGGGCGTCGAACCCGCCGCGGACCTTCCGCCGCTCACCGACGGGGAGTGGCGGTCCGTCTCCGCCTGGCCGCAGGATCCCCCCTCCGCCGGGCGCGAGGCCCGCCGTCTCGCACTGCTGCGCGAAGCCCTGGTCCACGCCCGCGACCTCAGCAGGAACCGGCCCGGAGGTGACACCGGACGCGCGGGGCGTGGCCGCACCGGCCGTCAAGGCCCCGCAGGACGGGGCCCGGTGAGCGGGGCGCGGCGAGCGGGGCCCGGTGAGCGGGGCGCGGTGAGCGGGGCGCGGCGAGCGGGGCCCGGTGAGCGGGGCCCGGTGAGCGGGCCCGGGCGGGTCAGCCGACGACCGGGTCGTCGAGCACCTCGACGAGGACCCGGGCCTGGAGCCCCCCGGAGTCGGGGCCGGACAGACCGGCCGTCGTCGCCAACGCCTTCCACAGCGCCCACCCGCGTGCCCGCCGCCAGGTGTCGTCGGGAAGGCCGACGGCCTCCCGGAACGCCTTCCGCTCGTCGCCGGTGAAGTACGTCCAGGCCATGACGAGGTCGCACGCCGGGTCGCCGGTACCGCAGGTGCCGAAGTCGATGACCGCGGAGAGCCCTCCGTCGACGGCGAGGAGGTTGCCGGGGGCGACATCGCCGTGGAACCACACCGGGGACGACGGCCAGGCCGTGGTCAGGGCGCCCGCCCAGACCGCCCGGCAGGCGGCGACGTCGACGGAGTCCCGCAGCACGTGGAGGGCGTTCTCCACCTGGTCGGCGTAGACGCTGGGATGGCAGCCCCGGAAGAACGAGTGGCGGCCGGCCGCGGGGCCGTAGACCGCCGGGACGTCGCGGAGTTCGGTCAGGAACGCGCCCAGGTCGGCGGCCAGCCGGGTGCGGTCGACGGCGTCGGCGGCCCCCGGCGCCCCGGCGTCGTCGACGGTGCCGCCCGGCAGCCAGCGCCGCACCGACCACGAGAAGGGGTAGCCCTCCCCCGGACGGCCGGTGGCGACCGGCTCCGGCACGGGCGTCGACAGGTGCTCCGCCAGGAGCGGGAGGCAGCAGTCCTCCTTCTCGACGCCGGCGACGTAGCCCTCGGCACTGGGCAGGCGGACGGCCAGGTCGTCGCCCAGCCGGAAGGTGCGGTTGTCCCAGCCCTGACGGGCGACCGGCCGGACCGGAAGGCCGCCCCACTCGGGGAACTGCTCGGAGACCAGCGCACGGACGAGTTCGGCGGAGATTTCGACGGAGATGTCGGTCACGGGCGAAGTCTGTGCCCGGCCTTCCGTGCACCGCAAGCGAGTTACCGGCCGATACTCCGGTCTCGCCGGCCGGGGCGGTGTGCTGGCGTCCCGTCAGATCATCGCGGGACGGCCGGACCTACCGAGCCGCCGAGCGACTTCGGGGCCGGGCGCCGCCGCCCGGGGGCGTCAGGCGTCCGGGTCGGCGCCCTGCTGGACCTGCTTGATCCGCTCCGCCTGGAGCGTGGCGAACTGCTGGAGCGTCTTGTGGTCCCGCTCGTCCTCGTCGAGTTCGATCAGGGCCACGACGGTGCCGACCCGCATCGCCGTGGACGAGGCGACGGTCCCGCCCCCGGAATCAGCCGAACCGGCGGGCTGCTCGAATCCCCGCGCCTGGTCGGCGGCCACCTTCAAGGTGATCGGACGCACGTCGTCGTCGGCCTTCTCCAGGGACGCCGCCAGTGCCTCGAAGACGGGGCCGGCGTTCTCCACGGTGTCGAAGGTCAGCAGGGTGAAGCGGATGTCGTTGTCGGTGTCGGCGGCCAGCTCGTAGCGGACGGAGCCGCCGAGTTCGAGGCCCTCGCAGTCGACCGACAGCTTCTTCCGGCAGGTGCTGGACGCCTCGGACTGGCCGATGGCCTGCGGCGGCTTCGAACCGGAGGAGAGGCCCCAGCCGGCGGGGAGCGAGGCCGGGCTCGGCAACGCGTCCTGCACCTGGTCCGGCTCCGACAGCACCACCGCGGCCCGGATCGCCGCGCCGCCGCCGGAACTGCACGCGCCCGTGCCCAGTGCGAGCGCGGCGACCGCCGCAGCCAGTGCGAGATTGCGTCCGTGCCGCTTCATCTTGTCCATCGCGGTGCCCCGTTTCGTCCTTCACCTCAAGATCAGCAGCGCACATCAAACCACATGATCACCTGGTCGTTCCGGCTCGTCGCCCCTGCCGAACCAGAGCCCCGGAACAGGGCCCCGAACCCGTCCGGCCGGGCACCTGCACCGCACGGGCACCATGACGCGACGCGAGGGCCGACCCCGCGGTTGATCTCGCCGGTCGAGGTCCTAGGCTCAGGGGCCATGGGCATGAACGGGCGATACCTGCGGCTGAGCGCACGCCAGTTGGAGCGCGCGGCGGCGGAACCCGGCTGGGTGCGGGAGTGGGTCACCGAACTGGACGAGGACGTGGACGAGGCGGCCGCCCGGGGGCGGCTGCACGGGACCGGGCGGGCCGGGCCGGTGCTCGACTTCCTGCTCCGCCGCCACGACTTCCCCGTCGACGTCATCCACGGGGAGGCGGAACTCCCCGGCGCCGGGGAGTGGGGGTACGGACCACCGCGCTGCCTCACCCCGGAGCGGGTCGGCGCCGCCGACGGGGCGTTCGCGGACCTCCCACCCGGCGCACTGGTCGACGGCATCACCCCGGCCGAGCTGGCCACCGCCGTTCCGCTGCCCGCCGGTTGGACGGACGGGGAAGCGCTTCACCTGGCATCCGGCCACTACCGCTCGCTCGCCGACTTCCTGCACACGGCTGCCCGCTACCGACACGCGGTACTCGTCTGGACCGAGTAGGACCCGTCACCCGACCCCGACCGGGTGGGGGCGCACGGTACGGCGAGCAGTGGCCCCGCCCGCGCGGGGCCACTGCTCGCGAAACGGATCAGCAGGTGCCGGCCGGGCGGTCGCGGACCACGAGGTCGATGCGGCCGGGACTGTAGTCCAGCCAGAGCACCCGGGTGCCCCGGTCGGCGGCCGGGTAGGCCTGGACACCCCGGTTGCAGGAGAGCCGTACGGGGGCGCCGCCGGTGACGGGCACCTGGTACAGCTTGGGGAGCGCCGCGTTCGTCCAGCCGCCGCTCGGCTTGGCGCCACCACGCTGGTAGGTGACGACCCGGTCGGAGGCGGTGAACTCCCCGGCCGTCGGGGCGTAGGGCGATTCGGCGGGCACCACGTCGGTCACACCGGAGCCGTCGACGGCACCGGACCGGATCGCGACCCGCAGGTCCGGGGGCGTCGCCCACCGCGACCAGAGCAGCCGGCCGCCCGCGAACTGCGCGGAGGTCAGTTGGCCCGGCCTGCCGCCGGCCGGGAAGCTCTCCGGGTACTGCGCGGTGATCCGGCCGGCGGCGAGGGAGTAGACCGTCGGCGCCGAGAAGGTGACCCCCTCGGCGTTCCAGCTCTCGATCCAGCCGAGCAGGCCGTCCTTGAAGGCGAGGTCGGACAGCCGGTGACCCTCGGCCACCGGGATGTCCACCGGATCGGCCCCGTCGCGGAACACGAGGAGCCGGTTCCGGCCGTCCGCCCAGGAGGTGACCAGGACGGCGATCTGCCCATCGGATATCCGGGCGCCGTTGATGCCGTAGTCCGGGGAGTTGAACACGCTGCGGACCGGGCCGCCGGACAGCGGACGCGCCAGCACCTCCGTCACCCCGAACCCGATCGCCTGCCAGACCGCGGTCCTTCCGTCGGTGTCGGGGGACAGGTGGATCCGGCCGTCCGGCGGGCTCAGCCGCGTCCGGGTACCGGGGGCGGTGACGGAGCCGGTGTAGAGGGACTCGTCGACGCTCTTCGGGTCGTCCCGTCCGCTCGCCACCCAGTGACCCCCGGCCACGGCCGGCGGAGCCTCGATGCCGGCGCTCCGCAGCAGCCCGCGGCTGTCCATGCCGATCCGGCTCTGCCAGCCGGCCTTGATGCCGTGGGCGTCGAACGCGGCCGCCACCGTGCGCAGTTGCGTGCGGCTCAGGCCGAGCGAGCGGCCGGCGGCGAGCACCGCGTTGCGGCCGTCGACGAACTCGTCCAGCGGGGTGAGGTACTCGGTGATCGCGCGGTAGACCAGTCGGTCGGCGACGAGCGGGTCGAGGGCCCGGCGGATGTCCCACAGCGCCCCGCCGAAGATGGTGGCGTTGAGGTGGACGCCGCTGTTGTCGACGTCGCTCCAGGCCCCGATGTAGTCGTCGACGGTGGTGCGGCGGTCGTCGAGGCGACGCCGCGCGCACTCCTCGGGGGTGCCGGTGCGGCAGAGGCTCTCGTTCATCAGGGCCGCACGGGGGTCGGTCATCGGGATGCCCCGGGTGGTGACCTCGATGGCGTTGCCGAAGTAGTCGGCCAGTGCCTCGTTCATCGCCCCGGGCTGGGCGGAGCCGTCCAGGTCGGCGGTGTGCTGGACGACGGCGTGGGTCAGCTCGTGCCCGACCACGTCCATCGCCACCGAGAACGGCCGGTAGGTGGCGTCCCCGTTGCCGTAGACCATCTTCACCCCGTCCCAGAACGCGTTCAGGCTCGGCTTGCCGCCCTCGCTCGTGTTGGCCACGGAGACGATCGGGCCGCCCTTGCCGTCCAGCCCGTTCCGGCCGAGCCGGTCCCGGAAGAAGTCGTACGCGGCGGCGGCGTTGAGGTGCGCGTCCGTCGCTCCGCCGGTACCGGTCGAGGCCGGGAAGTCCGGGCCCGGGGAGGTGACCGGCGACCGGCCGGTCATCGGGCCCCGGAACGCGCCGGCGTCCTCCCCGGCGGCGTCGTAGGTGAAGATGCCGGCGCCCCGGGTGAGGTCGACGAGCTGGTGGCTGCCGTCCGGCCGGCGGGCGACGTTCACCGGGACGGTGCGGCCGAGGATGTCGGGGGCGGTTCCGATGACGGGCACGCCGACGTCGGCCGCCGGGGCGGCCCCGGCGGCTGCGGCGGCCGGGGTGCCCGGGGCGGTGGCTCCCCCGGTCGGGTACGGGGCCCGGGTGTCGCGGGCGAGGGCGACCACGCCGCGCACGGCGTCCACGAAGACCTCACGGACCAGCGGCGCCCCGGTGGCCGGGTCGGTGGCACGGACGACGAAGCGCTGGACGAGCCGCCCGCCGCCGCCCGGGAGCACGATCCGGCCGCCGTCCTCCGCCGTGGCCCCGCCCCGGGCGCCCCGGTCCGCGACCGAGTCGAGCGCGAGCCCGCGCAGCGCCTCGTCCGACACGGCCGGGGTGGTCGGGGCGGTCAGCCCGGTGAAGTACTTGCCGCCGACCGACTCCACCGTGCGGTCCGCGCCCTCGCCGACCAGGCGGACCAGGTACTGCCCGCCCAGCACCGGCACGCCGCCGTGGTACTGCTGGAACCTGACGGTGTCGCGGCCCTCGGCCGCGTGCTCGACGGCGAGTTCCGTCAGCTGCGCGGTGTCGATGCGGTAGCGGTCGGGATGGGCCGCGAGATGGGCCCGGGCCGCCTCGGCCGGACGGCCGGGCGCCGGCTCGGACAGTCCGGTCACCAGCTGTGGGGCGGCGGTGCCCTCCCCGGCCACCAGGCCGGGGACCGGGTCGGGCTCGGTGGCCGGGGAGGGCGGCGCGGCCAGGGCGGGCGACGCGCTCAACGCCAGCGCCAGCGCCAGGCTCAGGGCGGCGCCGACGCCTCGGGGCTTCTCGGGTAAGCGGGAACGGTGATGCACTGCGGTCCTCCGGGGGATGCGGATGCGGCACAGGCGACACGAAGACGCTGATGTGACGGTGCGTCACTCGATGCTCGGTCGCGGAGGCGCGGCCCGTCCAGGCGATCGGACCAGCCCTGCACCCCTGCGCACCCCTCCGGTGTCCGAACGGGCACGACCCGGCGCGGGCGGCGGGAAGCGGCCCGGCGGGGCAACCGATCCGGGGCCCGTGGCGTACCCGCGACCGATCGTTCGAGGAGGGAGGTGCTCGGTGACCGCCGACCGGTGGGCGAGCGAACGATGAACTCGATCGGCCGGCGCTCCCGTTGGTACCGGTGGAGGCCCCGCCGGGCGGGCCCCGGACGGGTTGCGGCCCGGGCGCCCCGGGCGGAAGGCCCGGTCCCGACCGATCAGGAGCAGACATGAACAAGATCAAGGCTGCCGTCGCGGCCGTCGCCGCCCTCGCCGGAATCGGGCTGAGCGCGGCTCCCGCGTCGGCGGGTGACATCAACATCCCCGCGCGTTGCAGCAACAACCAGTTCGGCGGCAGCTTCCTGTGCGGCGGCGACTTCGGCGACGGTGTGACCTACTTCGGCTTCCAGGACGGGAACAGCGAGATCTTCGTGATCGGCACCGACCACGCCGTGTGGACGCGCTGGACGAGCGGCAACTCCCACAAGCTGAGCAACTGGACCTCCATGGGCGGCTACTTCACGAGCAAGGTCGTGATCCGCCGCCAGACCCTCGGCGGCGCCTTCACCATCACCGCGCGCGGCAGCGACTACAACCACATGTGGTCCCGCGACCGCAGCCAGAGCGGGAACTGGAACGGCTGGTACGTCGACGGGCCGCCGATAGCCGGTGGCGGGCAGGTCCTGACCGGGGCGCAGGAGTAGTCCCGGACGACCACTCCCTGACCGCCCCCTGACCGTTCCCGGCCTCCTCCGCGCGCCTGGCCGCCAGATCGCCCCGGTTCCGGTGACCCCGCCTACGGCCCGGCACCCGCGCCGACGGCCCGGCCGCGGTGGACGGCGCGCAGGACGACGAATTCGCGGGAGGGTCGGGGGCGTAGGGAGCTCAGGGGCCGGGGGGCCGGGGGTTCGGCGGGGCCGGGGGTTCGGCGTGGGGGCCGGGGGGCCGGGCGTAGTCGGCGGGGCCGACCGACTGTGACGCGGGTCACCGGAACTGCCGTACGGCGGCCGGACAACCCAGTGACGTGGACTTTTCGATACACGAACGGATCAGAGCCGGCGACCCCGACGCCTTCCGGCAGTTGTTCCAGGAGCACTCGCGGGCAGTCCTGGCACACGCGGTCCGGGTGACCGGGGACCGCGCCGGGGCCGAGGACGTCATGGCGGTGGTCTTCCTGGAGGCCTGGCGGCTGCGGGAGAAACTGCGCGACGAATGGGCGACGCCCCGCCCCTGGCTGATGGGCATCACCGTCAACGTCCTGCGCAACCGGGCCAGGGCCGCCCGCCGGCACACCGCCGCCCTCTCCCGCATGCCGATCCCCGAACCGGACCCGGACTTCGCCGACGAGCTGGTCGGCCGTCTCGCCGACCACGAACAACTCCTCGCGGCCAAGGCGGCGTTGGAGAAGCTCCGGCGCGGCGAGCGCGAAGTCTTCTCACTGTGCGTGTGGGCGGGTCTCACGTATCCCGAGGCCGCAAAGGCGCTGGGCATCCCGGTCGGCACCGTGCGCTCCAGGCTCTCCAGGGCCCGCACCCGACTGCGCGCGCTGGCCGAAAAGGAGCTGCGGCGGATGCCGCGAACTCTCCCGGAACCCCTGCGGGCCGCCGGACAAATACAGGGTGGCCGGATGGTTCCGGCCCGGTCGGACAAGGAGTGGAACAGATGACCAGCGTCCCGGAGCGGCAGCAGCCTCTCGACGACACGGAGCTGAGGCACCTGCTGCCCGCGGCCGAAACGCCGGCCGTCCAGCCCGACCGGCAGCGCCAGATCGAGGAGTTCCTGATGAGCGAGATCACCCGCACCCCCGAAGCCGCAGGGCCGGCCCGACCCGAGGCCAGGAACCGGCGCCGGCTGCTGATCGCCCTGCCCGCCACACTGGCCGCCTTCGCCCTCGCGGCCACCGTGGCGGTCACCACGTTCGGCAACCCGGACACCGCCCCCGTGCGGGGCGACCGTGTCCCGGCGTCCGTCGTGCAGGTCACGGCCGGCGACACCGCAGGACTGGCCGGCGCGGTGGAACGCATCTCCCTGGCCGCCCAGTCCACCCCCGACCTCGTCCTGCGCCCCGGCCAGTACGTCTACGTCGAGAGCACCGTCTCCTACCTGATGGGCTCCCTCAACGCCGACACCGGCGCGGAGAAGGCGTGGGTCGACAAGCCCCACCAGCGGCAGATATGGCGCTCCGCCGACGGCCGCACCGGCTGGCTCACCGAGGAGGGCAAGACCGCACAAGGAGGCGAGGCACTCAAGTCGGACGCGGACGCCCGCCTGAGGTACCCCTCCTACGACTACCTGCACACCCTGCCCACCGACCCGCAGGTGCTGCTGCAGAAGATCTACACGGAGACCGCGGGAGGCGGAAACAACGGACCGGACCAGGAGGCGTTCGACACCGTCCTCGCCATGGTCCGCGAACAGGCCGTCCCCGGCAAGCTCGCCGCCGCGCTCTACCAGGCCGCGGCCCGGATCCCCGGCGTCGTCCTCGTCGACAACGCCACCGACGCCGCCGGACGCGCCGGAATCGCCATCGCCCGCACCAACACCACCACGGGCTCCCGCGACGAGATGATCTTCGACCGCACCAGCTACACCTTCCTGGGCGAGCGCGGTGTCCAGGTCACCGAGGCCTTCGGGGTCAAGCCCGGCACCGTCACCGCCAACACCGCCGTCCTCAAGCGCGTCGCGACCGACGCCCCCGGCCGCCCGCCCGGCACCGGCAAGGCCTGACGCGTCGGCCGCTGAACGACCGTAGACAGCGGGCCTCCTGCACAGGAGGCCCGCTGTCGTATCAGTCGGCCACCCGCGTGCCGGTCGATCCACGGTCGCGTCAGATGGAACCGAACTCGTCCGACCGGACCGCATCAACGAAGGAGCGCCAAGCCTCCGCAGGGAAGACGAGAGCCGGGCCTTGGGAGTCCTTGGAGTCACGGACAGGAACGACACCGTGAAAGCCGGGGGCTACCTCTACACACTCACCACCCTGGCCGCTGTACGAGCTCTTCCGCCACCTGGCACCCAACAGGTCAACGCGCATGGGACTCAGACTCCTTCCGGATGACCGGGACGTGCCCGCGCTCCGAATATCCCCATCTGAAGCACATCGATGCAGCCGACGAACACCGACCTCCCCGCCCCAAACACATCGGCCCTGACCGGGATCCCGGTCAGGGCCGACGCTGCCAGCCTCAGAGGGAACCGAACTCTTCCGACCGAACCGCAGCAACGAAGGAGCGCCAGGCCGCAGCGGGGAAGATGAGGGAAGGGCCCTCAGGATCCTTGGAGTCGCGGACCGGCATCACACCGTCGTGCCCGTCCGCGACCTCGATGCACCCACCCCCACCATCGCTGTGTGAACTCTTGCGCCACTTGGCGCCGGACAGGTCAACGTGCATGGCGTTCAAGCTCCCTCCGTACCTCATGGATCATGGCCAGGCTGTCCGCCCGGGTAAGTGCGTCCACCTGTAGCCGATCGTACTTTCTCGCCCATTCTGCGATCGTCTCGGCATCCTGCTCCAGGAACCCCCGCTGAAGAGTCTCCGTGTAGCCGACCATCGCACGATTGGGGAGGGTCAGGATGGTCACTGCGTGCGAGAGGGGCCTCTCCTCCGCCAAGCTGTACGGGGCCACCTGGAGGACGACGTTTGGCCTCGCCGACAACTCTTCCAGATAGACAAGCTGCTGGGCCATGACGGGCGCGCCACCGATCGGACGGCGGAGTACACCTTCGTCCAGTACAGCGTGGATGGTCGAGGTCCGACCCAACAGACGCTGCCGCAACGCCAGGAGACTCAGTCGCTCCTCTGCTTGAGCGGGTGTGGCCTCGCCGCGACGCACAATGGCGGCCTCGTACGCGGCAGAGTAGTCCTGATGCTGCAGAACCCCTGGCACCAGACCTGTTGCGAAGAACCGTATGCCGATCGCTTCTCGCTCCTTGGCCGTGTACTCCGGAAAGCCAGGAATCAGCGCGCCGTTCTTCCAGCTCCACCACAGCAGCTCAAGCGCGCCGCCGGCTGCCAACGCCTCGTCGGCTCGCTCGACGAACTTTAAGCTCGGGGCCTGCTTTGCCCGCTCCACGTTGGAAATGTACACGCTGGAGTATCGAACTAGGGTGCCAAGTTCGACTTGAGTCAATGACCTATTCCTCCGCGACCTGCGGAGTTGAACAGCGAATGCTGCAAGCGGGGATGACGTGGGGTCAAGTTCTTCGCAGTTCAAGATCTCTCCACTTAAAGCCCGACCGTCTAGAGAGTTGAAGCCCTTCCGATCGTAGCTCCAATTCCTCCACTATGGATGCGGATCGTAGTGATCCCGATGCACAGCGCGACCAAGGGAACCCCCATGCCCAGCTGCCCCCGCATGCCCGTGTACACCCCCGCCGTCGGGGAGGTGGTCCGTGACTTCGGGTGCCGTGTCCCCGCCGGTGGGGTGCTCGAAGGCGTCTACATGGACACCCTCGGCGGCCTCGCCTACCTCCGCCACGAGGGCGGCGGCTGCGAGTGGACCACCAGGCCCGAACTCGTCCGCCCCCTGCCCGAGCCCCGCTACCTCAGCGTCCAGCAGCCCAGCAGGCCGCGCGCCGACGACCCGGCGTGAACCGGGCCCCCGCGCTCGTCGCCACCGCCCTCGGCGTCCCCGCCCTCAGCACCCTCACCGCCGCCCTCGTCTGCCGGCCGATCCACGACGGACCACTCGGACCCCGCCTCCTGATCTTCGGCCTCGTCCTCGCCACCGGCATCAGCGCCGGCCTGCCCACCTGCTTCACCTGGCTCTCGCCCGACACCCACCACGACCCCGACCCCGGTCCCGATTCCGACCCCACCCCCTGAACCCCCACGGTCGGGCCCACCGGCCCCGGCGCGGGCCCGACCGGACCCACCGTCAACTCCCCACCGAGGAGACCCCCGTGCTCAACAACCTCCCCACGATCCTCACCCACCCGCCCCGCCGCCGCCTCGGCCACCAGGCCCTCATCCTCAACCGCGACGGCGCGATCCTCCTCGTCGCCACCACCTACCGCTCCGGCCTCATGCTCCCCGGCGGCAGCGCCGAAGCCGACGAACTCCCCCACCTCGCCGCCCGCCGCCAC
>NZ_JBEXNT010000138.1:0-24753 GCF_040611255.1 Kitasatospora sp. NPDC002965
AGGCCGTCGACGGCGGAGAACTGGCCGGTGACGCCGATGGCGGCGCGTACCGCCTGCGGGGCGGCCGTCAGGTCGTGGCCCGCGATCCGGGCCTGCCCGCCGTCGGCTCCGACGAGCGTGGAGAGGATCTTGACGACGGTGGTCTTTCCGGCGCCGTTCGGGCCCAGCAGGGCGAAGACGGACCCGGCCGGGATACTCAGATCGATGCCGTCGAGCACGGTCTTGTCGCCGTAGGACTTGCGCAGACCGGTGGCGGAGATGGCGACGGGCGCCTGTGGGTCGCCACCTCGCCTGGGTGTGGGCATGGGCATGACAGATGAAGGCACGGGGCCCTCCCGTTCGGGGGCTGAAGCGAAGCTGAGGGATGTGGTGGGGCGAGCCGGTCCGCGGGTGTCAGGACCTGGCGCGAAGGATGTCGATGTTGCCGTACCGGGTGCGGGCACGGACCTCGACCGTCTCCTCGGCCTGCTCCGGGGGCGCGGAGTCGGTGAGCGTGTTGCGCACCTGCCCGGAGCCCGAACTGACGTCGAGCCAGGCAGCCGTGCCCTTGCGGACACCGACCTCGATGGAGCCGTAGGAGGTCTCCAGCTGGACGGCGCCGCGAACCACCTCACCCACGCGCAGGGTCCCGTGGGCGGTGGTGGCGGCGACCGGGCCCAGCGCGCGCCCGATGCTGATGTCGCCGTTCGCGCCGCTCACCCGCAGGTCGCCGGTCGCGGTGTCGACGGTCGTGGTGCCGTGCGAGTTCTTCAGGACGGCGGGGCCGTCGACGGTGCCGACACGCAGGCTGCCGGAGCTGGTGGTGATCTCGGCCGCACCCTCGATCCGGTCGACGGTGATCGAGCCGTGGGAGGCCGTGAGCGTCAGCGGACCGGTGGCGTCGAGGCGGACGTCGCCGGACGAGGTCTTCACCCGGGTCTCGCCGAGCCGGCCCTCACCGAGGACCTGGGTCCACGAGCCGGTCATGACGACGTGCGAGCCCTCGGGCAGCTCGACCGTCACGTCGACGACTCCGGGGCGGCGGAGCGAGTTGCGCTGCTTGGGGGTCCTGACGGTCAGGGTGCCGCTCGCGTAGACGACCTCGGTCCGCTCGGCGGCCCGCAGATCCTGGTCCTTCTTCGGGTCGCGGGGCCGGACCTCGACGACGGTGTCGGGGCGGTCCGCCGCCGTGAAGCGGACGGAGCCTGCCTCCACGTGGGCGGTGACGGAGATCGGTTCGGGAGTGTCGAAAGAAGGCATGGCTGTACCGTCCTCGTGGGTCTCGGCAGCGTCCCCCCTGGTGGGACGCAGTACGTGGGTGGGGTGGTGCCGGCGGGCGCGTGGCTAGCGCACCCAGCCCGTGATGCTCTGTCCGACCGTTCGGGTCCTCTCCGTCGCCCGCGGGCGCGCGCCACCGTCGACCGCCGCCGACACGGCCCGCACCAACCACGCGTTGACCGACAGGCCCTCACGGGTCGCGGCCTCCTCGGCACGCGCCTTGAGGTGCGCCGGCAGTCGCAGGTTGACGCGGGCGGTGCCACCCTCGTCCCCGTCCGCGGACACCTGTGCCCGGAACGGCTCGGCGGGCACGACGGGCGCTTCGGCGGGGCCGGCCGCCGACGGCGGCGTCACCACGAAGTCGGGGTCCAGTCCGCGCAGCCGCACGTCGACCGACCCCGGGGCGAGCTCACGGGTGACCTCGTCCATCGCCGCGGAGAGCACGTTGAGCAAGGTCAGACGAGTCGCCGATTCCAGCGGCAGGGTGAGCCGCTCGGCCAGCTCGCGGGCGCCCTCCCCACCGGCTTCGGCGGCCACCGCGAGTTCGCGGCGGAGGTTCTCGACATACGGGGTGAGGTCCATGACGCCATGGTGGCACCACGATGGCGCCATACGCAAGCCCCTGCGGCACCCCGAGTGGCGCGGCCTCAGGGAGGACCCCTCTGACCTGGCGAAACATAGAACCGGGGACCCGGATCGGGCCGACACCGCGCGGGCACCACCATCGCACCGGCACCGGGTGACGCCGGGCGGCGCCGATGTGGCACCGAATGGCACCACATCGCACCATCGACACCAGCCACGCCCTCCGAGCCGGCGGAAGTGCTCGCACAGCCCGAACGGGAACGCCTCCTGCACCGCCCGCACCGAGGCGGCCGGCTTCCCCTGGCGGGCTCCGGGTGCGCGACTCCGAGCAGACGGACACGGCCCGCGCTTCACACCCCGGGCCCGGCGGCGGAGTCACCACGCCGTCGGGAGTTGTTGACCACCGACCCGAACGAAGGCCCCCGGGCAGGCCGGCGCGCGCGTACGTCGGCGCCGTGCATGACACGGTCGGGGAGGGCCGAACGTCAACCCGTTCTCGTCGAGGGAGCGGCCTCGGCGGCGGAACGGCCGGTCAGCCGGTGCGGCCGGCGGCTCTCGATCCCGGGGTCGGACGGCGCGAGGGTCGTCATCGCGCCGTCCGACGGCAGGGCGGCCCCGCTGCCACGAGGGGCAGGCGGGACCGCCCGGCGTCCGGCAGCGGGGCTCGTCGGCGCGGGTACGTCAGCGACCACGACGAGCCCGGCGACTGCCGGACGGTGCACCTCTAGAGACCCTGCCAGGCGGGCTTGGCCGCGTAGGTGTCACGGAAGTAGTCGGCGAGCTTGAGGCCGGAGGCGGCCGCCTCGTCGACGACGACGGTGGCGTGCGGGTGCAGCTGCAGGGCCGAGGCGGGCACCAGTGCGGACAGCGGGCCCTCCACCGCGAGGGCCACGGCCTCGGCCTTGGCCTCGCCCGTGGCGAGGAGCACCAGGTGGCGGGCCTCCAGGATGGTGCCGATGCCCTGGGTGAGCACGTGGTGCGGCACCTCGTCGAGGCTGTCGAAGAAGCGGGCGTTGTCCTCGCGGGTCTGCCGGGTCAGCGTCTTGATGCGGGTCCGGGAGGCGAGCGAGGAGCACGGCTCGTTGAAGCCGATGTGGCCGTCGGTGCCGATGCCGAGCAGCTGGAGGTCCACGCCGCCGGCCTCGGCGAGCGCGCGGTCGTAGTCGGCCGCCGCTGCGGCGATGTCCTGCGCGTTGCCGTCCGGGCCCATGAAGGAGGCCTCGGTCAGACCGAGCGGACCCACGACCTCACGCAGGACCACCGAGCGGTAGGACTCGGGGTGGCCGGCCGGGAGGCCGACGTACTCGTCCAGCTGGCAGATCCGGGCGCGGGAGGCGTCGACGGTTCCGGCCTCCACGCGGGCGGCGAGCGCCTGGTAGATCGGCGTCGGGGTGGAGCCGGTGGCCACACCGAGCAGGGCGTCGGGCTTGGCGGTCAGCAGATCGGCGATCGCTGCGGCGATGAGGCTGCCTGCGGCGGCGGCGTCGGGCACGATCACGATTTCCATTGGTCCACCATTTCTGGAGCGACAGTGAGGTCTAGACCATTCTGTCGTGAATCCCGCCCCCAGGTCCATTCCGCTCCCGGGGTTCTTCGAGGCCGGGGCCGGTGCCGGCCCCGACGGCCACGCTCCGGGCGAAGGCGACGCGCCCCGTCGAGGCGCCCCGTCGACACGCCCGACGAGACACCCGATGAGACGCCTCTCGTTGACGCGCACATGTTCCCCGGCCGCCGCCGGTGCCGTAGCGTTGCCGTGTGAGCGCGCACTCGTCCCTCAGGTACGACGCCGTGATCGTCGGCGGTGGGCACAACGGGCTCGTGGCGGCGGCGTACCTGGCGCGCGCCGGACTCCGGGTCCTGGTGCTCGAACGGCTGCCGCACGTGGGCGGGGCCGCGGTGTCGGCCCGCGCGTTCCCGGGAGTGGACGCCCGGCTGTCACGCTACTCGTACCTGGTGAGCCTCCTGCCGCACCAGGTCGTCCGGGACCTGGGGCTGCGGCTGGACCTTCGGCGGCGCCGGATCACCTCGTACACCCCCACCCTCCGCGACGGGAAGCCCACCGGGCTGCTGGTGGACGCGGCCGACCCCGGCCGGACGCGGGAGTCGTTCCGGGCCCTGACCGGGACGCAGCGGGAGTGGGAGGCCTGGCAGCGCTTCTACGGGATGACCGGGCAGGTCGCCCGCCGGGTGTTCCCCACGCTGACCGGGCCGCTGCCCTCGCGCGCCGAGCTGCGCCGACGGGTCGCGGACGACGCCGCGTGGGAGGCACTCTTCGAACGGCCGCTGGGCGAGACGATCGAGCGGACCTTCGCCGACGACCTGGTGCGCGGAGTCGTCCTGACGGACGCCCTGATCGGCACCTTCACCCACGCCCATGACGCCTCGCTGCTGCAGAACCGCTGCTTCCTCTACCACGTGATCGGCAACGGGACGGGCGACTGGGACGTCCCCGTCGGCGGGATGGGCGCCGTGACGGACGCCCTCGCCGGGGCCGCCCTGGCAGCCGGTGCGGAGATCCGGACCGGCTGCGAGGTCACCGCCGTCGCCACCGCCGGCGTCGGCGACGCCGAGGTGTCCTACCGCCATCGGGACGGGGAGGCGACCCTGGCGGCGGGCCGGGTCCTGGTGAACGCCGCCCCCGCGACCCTCGCCCGGCTGCTGGGCGACGATCCCGGGCCGGCCCCGGAGGGCGCCCAGCTGAAGGTCAACATGGTGCTGCGCCGACTGCCGCGCCTCAGGGACGTCTCCGTGGATCCCCGGGAGGCGTTCACCGGCACCTTCCACATCGCCGAGGGCTACCGGCAGTTGGAGACGGCCTACGCCGAGGCGGCGGCGGGCCGGGTTCCCTCGGCCCCGCCCTCGGAGATCTACTGCCACACCCTCTCCGACCCGTCGATCCTGGGCCCCGAGGCGATCCGGCAGGGGTTCCAGACGCTGACCCTGTTCGGCCTGCACATGCCCGCACGGCTCTTCGCCGACCCGGCGGCCAAGGAGCGGGCGCTGGCGTCGAGTCTGGCCCGGCTCGACGCGGTCCTGGCCGAGCCGATCGCCGACTGCCTGGCGACGGATCGCGAGGGCCGGCCCTGCCTGGAGGCCAAGACGCCGCTCGACCTGGAGCGGGAGGTCGGCCTGCCGGGCGGTCACATCTTCCACCGGGATCTCTCGTTCCCCTTCGCCGCCGACGAAGCCGTCGGCGAAACGGCCCAGGACCCCGGCGACAGCCCCGCAGCGCGTTGGGGCGTGGCGACGGACCGCCCCAACGTCCTGCTGTGCGGTGCGGGAGCGATCCGCGGCGGTGGCGTCAGCGGCATTCCCGGACACAACGCCGCACAGGCCGTCCTGGAGGACCTGGCCCGGTAGCCGTCCGCCACCCGCCGTCCACCTCACCGGGGTGGACGGCGCCCGGCAGCTTGGCGAAAGCCGCGTCGTTCGGGGCGAAGACGGTGACGTCGTCCATCGGGTCGAGGACGTCCCCGGCCTCGGCCGTCTTGATCGGCGCGGACATCGCGGTGAGGTCCCTGGCCCGGTCGATCGCCGACAGCACCGGGATGCCGCCCGCCTCCCTCAGGCTGCCCCGGCCCGCGACGGCCCGGTGCGTCGGGCCGTCGCGGGCCCGGTTCAGCCCGGCAGTACCCTGGTCACGCCCTCCGGGAGCCGGGGCCACCAGTGGTCGTAGCGGCGGTAGACGCGGGGCTCGCGGTCGGCCAGCAGTCCCGTCAGGGCGCGGGCCTCCTCGGCCAGGCCCTCCCACGCCCCGGCGGAGAGCTCGTGGAAGGCGGTGGCCTCGATGCCGTTCTCGACCGGTCGCCAGACCCCGGCGACGTGACCGTCCACCAGCAGGGTCGGCAGCACGTCACCGTTGTTGCGTATCACCAGCCGCCGGTAGTCCGGCGGGATCAGCCGGCTGCGGTCGGCGTACGCGAGCAGGACGCTGTCCCACATCGCCATCAGGCGGGGCGGCGCCGGGGTGTCGGCCGGCGGGCGCGGGGCGTCGGGAAGGTCGAACAGGGCTGTACCGTCCGGCCCTTGGAGCTGCTCGACGGCGCCGGCGGCCTCCAGCACGCGCAGCGCCGTACGCACCGGCGCCCGCTGCACCGTGGCGAACTGGGCGACGTCCGCGACGGAGGCCGGCCCGAATCCGGCCAGGTACCTCACGACGAGGGTCTCCAGCGCCTCGGTGTCCGCCTCACGGCCGCCCGGTCCGGTCCGGGGCTCCTCCGGAGGGTGGGCCGCGACGAAGGAGGGCCGCGGGCCGAAGGACCACGGACCGCCCGTGACGGCGTGCACCAGCGGCGCGTACGCCCGCAGTCCCCACCACGCGCCCGCCTGCCGCTCGGCGCCGAGCCGTTCGCCCAGCCAGACCTCCATCTGTCCGTTCGTGTGCGGCTGGTCGGCGAAGGACAGCAGCGGCGGCACCAGCTCCTCGGCGTCGGCCGGGGTGAGTCCGGCGGCGGCGAAGCGGTTCCCGAGCCGGGCGGCGTACAGTGTCGGCCGCATCGCCCGGCGCAGGACCCGGTAGTCGTCGGCCCGGACCGCGTGCAGGGTGATCCGCATCAGGGTCGCCTTGAGGATCCTGCCGTCGGCGAACGCGGCGTCCAGCTCGGCCGGGGCGAAACCGTCGATCCGGTTCCACAGCGCCAGGTAGGGCGAGGCCGGGTGCTGCGCCTGCAGCGCGACCACCCGGCCGAGGGCCTCGACGACGTCCAGCGGCTCACGTCGCACCAGCAGTTGGCGGCCGAGTGTGGCCCGGTTGAGCTCCCGCGCAGTGATCTTCACGATCGAGCATTGTGCCGCCCGCCGCCGTACCGTCGCCACCGGGCCCGGCCGGGCCCGCCCGGCGCGTCCCGGGGCGTCCCTGGCGCCCCCGGCGTCCGGCCGTGGCGGAGCACGCACAAAAGGTGTGGCCCCGGGGCACGGGGCGCGTTAGCCTCGGGACCATGAACGTCATGGGCCGAAGCACCACCGCGACCGCGCGAGCGACCAGCTCGCCGGTTGCCGCCGCCTGACGTATCCCGTCACTCCCACCGGCCACCGGAAACGGTCCGCCGGTGGCTCCACGCGTTCGCGCCCCGGTTCCGTCGACCGGACGGACCTGTTCTCCGGTGCCCTTCCCGCTGTTCCGCGAAGGAGCCCACCCCATGCACAGCGATCAGATCGTCCGCACGTTCACCGAGTACTTCGAGGAGCGCGGGCATCGCCGGATCACCGGCTCGACCCTGCTGCCCCCTCCCGGCGACCCGGTGCTGTTCACGACCTCGGGCATGCACCCGCTCACCCCCTACCTGGAGGGGCGCCCGCACCCCCTCGGCAGGCGACTGGTCAACGTCCAGCGCTGCCTGCGCACCACGGACCTCGACGAGGTCGGCGATCGAACGCACCTGACCGTCTTCGAGATGCTCGGCAGCTGGTCGCTCGGCGACTACGAGGGACCGTCGAGCCTCGACTGGGGCTTCGGGCTGCTGACCGAGGGGTTCGGCATCGACCCGGGGCTGCTCCACGCCACCGTCTTCGGCGGCGACGACCGAACCGGCCCGGACACCTCCTCCCTGGAGCTGTGGCAGGAACGCGGGGTGCCGGTGGAACTCACCGTCGAGGACAACTGGTGGTCCAACGGACCGACCGGCCCGTGCGGCCCGGACTCGGAGATCTTCCTGTGGACCGGAGACACCCCGCCGGAGTCGACGCCGACCGGCGACGACCGCTGGGTGGAGGTGTGGAACCACGTGATGATGCGTCACCGCCGCCTCGACGACGGTTCTCTCGTGCCGCTCCCCCAACGCAACGTCGACACCGGACTCGGCCTGGAACGGCTGGCCTCGCTGTTGCAGGGCCGGACGTCGGTGTTCGAGTGTGACGTCTTCGACCCCTGGCGCCGGCGCGTGCCACCGCTGTGGCAGCTGGACGAACCGTCACTGCGGCTGGTGTGCGACCACCTGCGCTCCGCCGTGGTCGTGATCGGCGACGGGGTGCGCCCGGCCAACACCGGCCGCGGCTACGTCCTGCGCCGGCTCGTGCGACGGGTGCTCACCGTCCTGCGGCGCGACGATCCGCGGCGCGGTCTCGGGGACCTGCCGGACGAGCTGATCCGGCACACCCTGGACCGGTTCCGCCAGGACGTGGGGCAGGACGTCGTGCGGGGGGTGCTGCTCGACGAGGAGCGGCGCTTCGGCCGGCTGCTGGAGCGCGGACGGCGGATCCTGGCCCGGCCCCGCTTCCACGGACCGCTGGGCGAGGATGACCTCCACTACCTCCACGACACCCACGGCCTCCCGCGCGAGCTCGTCCTGAGCCTGCGTCCGGAGTGACGGCCCAGGGCGGACCGGGCGCGGGGGCGGCGATCAGGGTTCCCGGTCCGGCGCCCCGGGGTGTCGGGGTGTCGGGATGCCGGGGTATCGGGGTGTCGGGGTATCGGTCCGTCACGGCCGGTGCCGGCCTCGGGTCAGGGGCGGTCGGCGGTTCGTTCGGGCCCGCTGTCCAGGCGGACCGCGCCGTGCAGCAGCAGCCCCGCGGCCCGGGCCTCGTCCAGCCGACGGGTGAAGACGCCGATGCCCTCCTCGGTCCCCAGCTCCATCAGGTCGGGCGGCCAGGTGCCCGGTGGCACCAGGATCACGATCACCCTGCCGCGCCCCTCGGCCGCCGACACCCACCCGGGCGAGGCCCGGACCTCGGAGGCCGGTTCCCAGACCTGCCGGCCGCCAATCAGCACGAGCCGCGTCAGCAGCGATCCGCGCACCTCCATCACGGCGGTGGTGGCGGGCGGCTCCCCCGCCGCCAGGACGAACCCGCTGTCCACCACGCTCTCGACGAACTCGCCGTACAGGTGCGGGCCGATCTCCACGATCACCTCCGCGAAGGGCACCCCGGCCGCCGACTCGTGCACCGCCAGCGCCCACACCATCGGCGCCGGTCCGGCGCCTTCCACGTCTTCCGCCATGCCCTGTCAACGAGCCGGACCGGCAACCGAACCGGGCAGGCCCGGAACGGCGGCAGAGCGGTGCGGGGCGGCGGCGCGCGGAGGTCCGTCGACCTCGCGGACCCCGCCGCCCCGTGCGCCTCCGTGTCACCGCGGAACGTCCGCACGGCATTCCGCGGTCCGCGCCGCGGACCTCACAGGGCAGAACAGTTAGAGCGGCGCGGCGTCGTCGGCCTTGAACGGGCCTCCGTGGCCGGGCACGATCAGGTCGGCGGCGGCCAGCACCCGCAGCCGGGAGGCACGCAGGACCTCGCGGTCGGGAGCGACGGGGTCGTCCGCCGGGCCCTCGGAGTGCCACCACAGGTCGCCGGCGAACGCCACCACGCCCGCGCTGGTGCCCGCCAGCAGCGTGATGTCCTCGGGGCTGTGCCCCGGGGTGCGGATCAGCCGCAGCGACGGGGTGAGTTCGTACCCCTCCGCGTCCCGGTTCCGCCACCGGTCGTCCGAGTACTCCACCTTGTGGTCGTGGACCGTCGCCCGTCCGAACAGGCCCACGTTCATGGTGTTGTCCGGGTGGTGGTGGCTGAGCACCACGTCGGTGATGTCGTCCGGGCCGAGGCCCAGTTCCGCGAGCGGGGCGAGGATGCGGTCACGGCTCGCGACCATGCCCGGGTCGAAGATCACATGGCGGCCCGCGTCGGATATGTAGGACACGGTGGCGGCGACCCCGGGGCCGGTGGAGCCCACGTAGCCGGTGGTCAGGATGGTGTATTCGGCGCTGCGGCCGATCGGTGCGTCTGTCACGAGCACGATCATTCCGAATGAACGGGCCGCCCACCAGTGGCTTTACCTCGGGCGATCACGGACCTCGCACCGCCCGGGCGGCGCCCCCGCTCCCCCGGCCCGGCCCCGTCGGCCCACAACAACCCTTCTCCGTAACGATCTTGACGCCGCCTATCGCGGACGGACCGTCTGTTCGGCCGTGGTTCCGCAGGGGTGGCAGGTCCAGGTGAAGAGCGCCGGGGAGTCGGGGGCGGAGAGGATGCCGTCGTAGCTGGAGTGCCCGGGGCCCGCCGAGGCGGCACCCCGGCGGTGGTGGGCGCCGTCCGGGAATCCGGCCTGCAGGGGGCGCGGTGTGCCTTCGGGGCGCCGGGAGCTGAGGTCCCACGCCGGGTCGTCCACCAGGTCGGGAGTGCCGGGGCCGCCGGCGGTGCCCGGGGAGTCGGGGGTGGCTTCGAGGTGCGTGAACAGCAGGTTCCGGATCCGGAGGAGCCCGGTGTGCCACACCTGGACCGGTTGGGGGGCCGGTGGCGGCAGGACCGCCGGCTCGACGAGCCACACGGCCGAGGACGACGGCGTCACCGGCGAGTCGAGGAACACCCCCAGGGAACGCGGGAGATCCGGGTGGTGGACGGCCATCACCAGCCGACCGGGGTCCCGCACGGGGCCGAAGCTGCAGACGGTGAACTGGACGCCGTGCTCGGCGTCGCCGAAGAGGCCGGGAAGGGCGAGCAGCGCGTCGCGGCGGCCGGGCTCCGTGAGGTAGACCAGCCAGGGCGACACGGATCCGGCCGGGCGCGGCGGACCCGGCCGGCGTTCGAGAGCCAGGACCGTGAACAGACCCGACGGGGTGTCCAGGACGCCGCCGTGGGAGAGGCGGGCACCGGGCTCGTCCAGGAGCGTCTCGGGCGCGCGGAGGACACGCAGGCCGCGGCCGGGGGTGCTGGTCTCGCTCATGTCGCGAACGTAACGGCGTGCCGGTGCGGCCGCCAGCGGTCGCACCGGCACGCCGACCGGGCGGGCGCAACGGCCGACCGCGCCGCGGACACGGCGGCCGCGGTCCGACATGCCGCGCCCGGCCCCGGGTCACCGACCGGCGGGCGGCGGCGCGGGAGACTTCCGAGGGGGTCGAACGAGACGGAGGGTCCAGCCGTGAGCAGTGCCGCGCCATTCCACACGTGGGACGTTCGGGAGTCGGGCCCGGCCGACGCCCCGCACCGGGTCCTGCTGCTGCCCGGCGGGCTGTGCAGTACGGCCTTCTACGAGGACATGACGGCCGCGCCGCCGCTCGCCGACGCACCGATCCGCCTGGTGGCGGCGACCGTCCCGGGCCACGCCGGGACGGTCGCGCCCGCGGACGTGTCGATGGAGCACTACGCGGCGATCACCGGTGCCTTCGCCGCCGAGCACGGCTGCACGGTCGTGGTCGGTCACAGCATCGGCGCGAACATCGCCATCGAGATGGTCGGCGGCGGGCACTTCTCCGGCCCGGTGGTGCTGCTGTCCCCGACGTTCTCGCGGCCGGACGAGTCCATGGCGCTGGCGGTCGCGACGGCGATCGGACGCGTGCCCGGTCTCGGGGCCGCGGCCTGGCCGGCGATGCTGTGGCTGGCGCCGAAGGCACTCGCGGACAGCATCCCCGAGCGGCGCAGGCCGGCGCTGCTCGCCGATCTGAGGAAGAACTCCGCGCCGTTCTGCCGCCGGGCGATGGCCGAGTACTTCGCGTACCTGGACCGGCACGGTTCGCTGGTGCCCAGGCTGTGCGGCTCCGGTGCCCGGGCGTGGGTGGTGCGCGGCGACCGCGACGAGGTGGGCCTGACCGACGCCGAGCACGCCGCGCTGGAGGCCTGCCCGTCCGTGACCCTGGCGGTGGTCCCGGACAGCGGGCACCTGGTGATGGTGGAGCAGCCGCACGCGGTGGCGCGTCTGATCGCCGACGTGGTCCTCGGTCCGGACCGCTGACCGTCGGCGGGGCCGGCGGCGGCACGCACGGCGACGGTCGCGCGCGCGGGGCGGTGGCGCGCAGAACGGGGCGCGCGGGGCGGGGCGCTCGGGGCGGGGCGCGCGGGGCGGGGCGGGGCGCGCGGGGCGGCGGCGGGGGCACCCCGGGCCCTGATGCGCGGACCGACGCGGGGGCGGTCAAGATAACGAGAGACGAACGTTTCGCCTCCGCCCGCCCTCCGCCCCGCCGCCGGGCGTCGCCGGTGAGGCACCATGGCGGCCCACGAACCACCCCCGGACTCCCCAGGATCACCGTGCCCGCACCCCAGCTCGTCGCCTCCGCGCTCGCCGGAGCGGTCCTCGCCCTTCTCGCGGGCTGCGCGGGCGGAGGGGCCGGCGCCGGAACGGCCGACCCGCCGACCGCGGTGTCGTCCCCCGCGAGCCCGCCCGGCGCCTCCACGAGCTCCTCCGCGTCCGGCGCCGACCCCTCGGCCACCGGCTCCTCGGCCCCGGCTGCCACCCCCACCGCGCCGGCTGCCACCACCGCGCCGTCCGCTCCCGGCGGCACCGCCGCCCGCACCGGCACGGCCGTCCTCGCCATCCCCGCCATCGGACTGGCGGGGCTGAAGGTGGTGCCCTACGAGGGCACCACGGACGACGGCCCGGGGACCCGGATCCAGAACGGCGGGGTGGCGGCCAGCCCCTACGGCGAGCAGGGCGGCGTCGGCCCGGGCCAGGTGGGCAACTACCTGGTCACGGCGCACCGGCTCTCCGCGGGGAGCCCGCTGCGGGACCTCCCCGCGGTGCGCGACGGCGACGTCGTGCTGGTCACCCTGGACGGCACCGCGTACGAGTACGTGATCACGGGCACCAGGGCCACGTCGTTCCGCTCCCCGCGTTCCCTGGCCGAGCAGCGCGCGGCCGTTCCGGGACGTCCCGGCGAGGCGGCCGTCCAGCCGATGATCACCGTCTCGACCTGCGCCACGCCGGAGGACAACGCCGCGGGCAACCGCTGGCGGGACGCCAACGGCAACCCCGAGCACCGGATCGACAAGATCGGCGTCCTGCGCGCCACCCGGCCGGCCGGCTGAACGGGCGCGGGCCCCTGATCGCGCCACCGGCTCCCGGCCCCGGCCGTCAGCCGACGCCGAGGGTGAGTTCCGCCGTGTGCAGCCGTCCCTCGGTCTGGAACTGCAGGAACACCCGCCAGTTCCCGGGCCTGCCGAACATCGCGTAGAAGGTCAGGTCCGGCCCGCCGCGGTCGCCGTCGACCCGGTCCGTCGGGTGGAGGTGGGCCAGCGCCCGGTCTCCCTCGTGGAAGGCGGTGAGGTGGGCGTAGCTGCCCAGATAGGGCTGGAGGGCGTCGACGGGTCGGCCGTCCCGGCTGACGGTGGCGGTGAGCCGGTGGGCGCCGGCCGTCGGCTCACTCCGGAGGGCCACCGTGTAGCCGTCGACCGTGGTGGTGCCGGCCGGGGCCGGCAGCCGCACCGGGACGGCCTCGCCCGGCACGGTGACGGTACGGCTGAGCACGATCTCGCTGCCCCGCCGCGAGCGGGCGTCCGGGAGGAACGAGGCGTACATCCGCCAGCCACCCGGGCCGAGGGCGGCCAGGTCGGCGGTCCAGGTGCCGTCGGGGGCCATCACCGGGTGCAGGTGCTGGAAGCCCGTGAGGTCGCTGCGGATCGCGTAGAAGTGCAGCTTCCTGGTCTGGTGCTCGACGAACTCGGTGACCGTCCGGCCGTCCGGGCCGGTGAGGGTGAACGCGTAGGCCACCGCCCGGCCGGCGGGCAGCTCGGTGAGGTGCGCGTCCAGGCGGTAGCCGTCGCGCTCGGCGGTGAGGCCGTCGGGCACGTCCGGGACGACGGGGGACGCGTCGGTCGCGGGCCCTGCGGGGGCACCGGGCATCGCCATCGCGCCGTGGTCCGCCGCCGCCCGGCCCCCGTGCCCGGCGAGGGGGGACGACGCGCCGGCCGGGGGGACCGGCGGAGGGGCGGACGACGCGCAGGCGACGAGTCCGAGGAAGAGCAGCACGGGCACGCAGGAGGCCAGTGCCCAGCCGCGGGAGAGCGAACGGACGGAGGCGGGCATCGGCAGGTCCTTCGCGTACGGGCACGCCGGGGAGCGCCCGGGTGGGCAGGTGCGCGTGGCAGGGGCGGTCACCACAGCACAGGAGACCGCCCGACGACCGCCGCGATAACGAAAAGTTCCGCCCGGTGTCCTCCCGCCCGGGCCGGTGCTCGCCCGCCGTGCCCGGGCGGCGGGCCCCCGCTACACGCCCGTGGGGCCGGCCGGGGCCGCCGGGCCGGCCAGGACGGTGGGGTCCCCGGCGAGGTCGGCGAGCAGGGCGTCCAGCTTGGCGCGGTCGACCGAGGGCATCAGGAAGACGTGCACGTAGCTGCGCCGGGTGGTCTCGTCGCCCGGGACCGTCAGGACGTCCTGGGAGGAGAGCGACCACTTGGCCACCAGCTCGGGCCCGGGCCGCCGGAACCGCACGGTGACGGCGCCCGGCGTGCGGGCCGGCCAGAGCGCGACGCCGGTGCGCCGCTCCAGTTCCAGCAGGCGGGACTCCAGGTAGCCGGCCAGTTCCTGGGCCGAGCGGATCCGGTCCACCTGGTCCCGGTAGGAGTGCCGGGACAGGTGGTCCCAGAGCACGAGCGGGGAGAACCCGTTGCGCGAACCGGCGAAGGTGGTGTCCGGCGCGCCGATGTAGTCGGGCTGGGACGGCGGCGAGATCTGGTACTTCACCTTCGTCATGTAGATGCCGCACGGCCACGGCGCACCGGGCCACTTGTGGCCGCTCATGGCGATCGAGGAGACCACGTCGACGTCGCCGGACCGCTCGGTGGGCAGGGTGAGTCCGAAGTCGAACTCCGGTATCGCGGCCTCGGGCGACCAGCCGTACGCCGCCGGGTCCCGGGCGGCGAGCCGCAGGAACGGCGCGTAGCCGGCGCCCAGGGCGCCGTCGACGTGGATCCAGAAGCCTCGGCGCACGTCGGACAGCGGCTCGCCGGTCCGCGGGTCGGTGCCGTACACCACCTCGCGCCGGACCAGGCCGTGGCGCTCGAAGATCGGCAGCAGGCGCTCGCAGACCCCCCGGACGTCGTCGTGGGCGCCCTTGAAGGTGCTGCCGAGGTTCAGGCCGACGAAGACCGGGTGCCCCTTGGCGGCGAAGAACTCGACCAGCGCCGCGAGGGCGTCGACGTCGATCTCGCCCGGGCCGTCCCAGGACAGGCCGGACGGGCCGGGGCGGGAGGGCACCTCGGTGGGCCAGGCGCGGCGGCCGGTGACCGGATCGGCCAGCGGGCTCTCGTCCGGGTACCGCTCCAGGCCGACGGCGTGGAAGGTCTCGACGCCCAGCACCTGGACGGCCTTGGCGAAGGAGTAGTGGGTGTCCTCGGAGTAGAACGCGACCGGTCGGTGCGCGTTCGGGTTGTGCCGGTCGGGCGTCGCCCGGACGTACCGCAGCGCGTCGAGGGGGGCGGCCGGTGCCTGGATCAGCGCCTTTCCGCTCAGGTAGTCGCGGGCGTTCCAGAGCGCGTACATGTTGCCCTCGGTCGACCCCATGGAGAGCATGTAGCCCCAGTACGACTCGGGGTCCGCGGGGTCGTGCGGGCGCCGGGCGTTCCACAGCGTCGCGTAGTAGTCGAGTACGGCGCGCTCGACGACCTTGGTGTTCGGCTTGTAGCCGCCGCTCCGGAACGGGTCGCCGAGGTTGTTGATGTTGTTCGGCATGAACCGGGCCAGGTCGAGCGCGCAGCCCTGCATGTCCTGGGTGGCCTGGTAGCCGACCAGGTGCCGGCGCTTGCGCGACAGGTAGGCGTCGACGGTGTCCAGGGCGCGCACGCGCCGGGCGTCGTCCAGCCCGCTCTCGGGGAGCGCGAAGTCCCGGCCGTCCAGCTCCGGACCGGGGTCGGCGGCGGTCGCGGCGGCGAAGGTGGCGGTCGGGCTCATGGGCGCGGCACTCCCGGGTCATCGGTCGGCCGGTCCGCGGACGGGGATCGGCCGAGCGGCGAAACGGCGTTCGCGGCTCGCCGACAGAATGGAACTTCCACGCGCCGGGTGGAAGATCTCCCGAAGAATATTCGGTTCCGGTGCGGGAATCCTTGCGAATCGTCGGAATCTGCTGGGATTCTGTGCGCCGTGCCGAACAATCAGCAGGCCCGCAGGACGCCCGTCGACGACATCGACCGGACCATCATCCGCGCCCTGGCCGACAACGCCCGGATGCCGAACAACGCCCTGGCCGAGGCGGTCGGCGTCGCGCCCTCGACCTGCCTGGCCCGGGTGCGCGCGCTGCAGGAGCGCGGGATCATCCGCGGGTTCCGCGCGGACGTCGACCCGGCGGCGATCGGTCTCCCGCTCCAGGCGATGATCTCGGTCCGGCTCCGGGCGCACACCCGGGAGCAGAACGAGAGCTTCCGCAGCACCGCCCCCGACCTGCCCGGCGTCCTCGCGGTCTTCCACATGGCCGGGTCCGACGACTACCTGCTCCACGTGGGGGTCGCCGGCCCGGAGGGCCTGCGCGACTTCGTCGTGGACAACCTGACGACGCATCCGGCGGTGGCACAGACCCGGACCAACCTGATCTTCGAACAGATAGCAGGCCGCCGGTACCTGGCTCCGGAGCAGTGACGGAGGACAGTCGCGGACACGATCTGACCTACACGGATCCTACGGTGGTTCCTGTCGACGGAACGCACTACCGACGAAGGCGGAGACCATGAACGACATCACGACCCTCGACCGGGCCACCACCACGGAGGCCGCACCGGTCGCCACCGGCGAGCGGGCCGACCTGCTGGACATGCTCGGCCAGCAGCGGGGGTTCCTGCGCCTCACCACCCAGGGCCTGACCGACGAACAGGCCGGGCGGCGCACCACCGTGAGCGAGCTGTGCCTGGGCGGGCTGGTCAAGCACGTCGCGGCGGTCGAGCGGGGCTGGGTGGACTTCATCCTGTCGGGCCCGTCCGCGATGCCGGACTTCACCGCCATGACCGAGGCCGACTGGACCCGGCGCGAGAACGAGTTCAAGCTGCTGCCCGGGGAGACGCTGGCCGGTGCGCTGGCCGACTACGCCGAGGTCGCCCGCCGGACGGACGAGCTGGTCGCCGTGCTCCCCGACCTGGACGCCTCGCACCCGCTCCCCAAGGCCCCCTGGTTCGAGGGCGACGTGCGGTGGTCGGCCCGCCGGGTCCTGCTGCACATCGTGGCCGAGACGGCGCAGCACTCGGGCCACGCCGACATCATCCGGGAGGCCCTGGACGGCGCGAAGAGCATGGGCTGAGCTGTCGCCCGCTCCAGGCGCGCCCCGGCCCGGCGCGGGCCGGGCCGGCGGGCAGGCCCCGGCCTCCGGAAGCGGCGCGCCGAACCGCGCGGCCACCGGAGGCGGCACGGGGTGGCCGGTCAGTCCGGCGGCTCACCGGGGCCGGGGTGCCCCGGATCGGGCACAGGACGGGGCCGCGCCGGGCGGGGCGGTTCCGGCGGGGGCACGGGACTGCCCGGGGGCCGGGGAGGGTCGGGCGGAACGGGCGGCCGGATCGGCTCGGGCGGTTCCGGGTGCGACGGTGTCCCCGGCGGCGGGGGCGAAGGGTTCGTGGTCATGGCGTGGTGCTCCTCTCCGGTCCGGGGCCGACTCCGCCCGGGACCAGCGTTCTCTCTCGGCCGCGTCCGGAACGGAGGCCGTGGTGCCGCGGGTCCGACGACCGGTCAGGTCCGCGCCTGCACGCCGGGGGTCCGCAGGACCGACCGGCGCTCCTCCGCGGAGAGCCCGCCCCACACCCCGTACGGTTCACGGGCGGCCAGGGCGTAGCGCCGGCACTCGATGCGGACGGGGCAGCGGGCGCAGACGGACTTGGCGGCCTGCTCGCGCTGCTCGGCGGAGGATCCCCGCTCGTTGACGGGGTGGAAGAACAGCCTGGTGTCGGCGGAGCGGCAGGCACTGCGGAGCTGCCAGTTCCAGTGGTGCTCGGACGCCCCGGGCAGGCGGGATATGTCGGTCACGGCGAGTTTCCCTCCGTTGGCAGCGGTCGACACCACCCGTCTAACCGCCCTCAGGACTTTCATGCCCGCCGGATCCGGGAGAACGTGGCCCGCCGCCCGGGCGGCCCCCGCCGGTCCGGGCGAGCGGCTGTCCGGGCGGGGGCCGTCGGGGCAGGGGCCGGGACTCAGTTCACGTGGACCGGCGGGCTGCCGGCCCGGCTGGTGTCGACCAGCGGCCCGTAGGTGGCGGAGAAGTACCCCTCGCCGGGACAGAGGCCCGACCCGCCGCTCTTGACGAAGCGCTCGTTGCGGAAGGCCAGGCTGTGGGTCGCGTTGTCCGCCGTTCCGGTGAAGGCGCCGCTGAGCTGGTAGGTGCAGGTGAGGGTGCCGAACCAGGAGTTCAGGACGGCCGAGGCCTGGATCGGTCCCGCCGCCCCGGGGGTGAGGACGACCGGGAGGCCGGCGCCGCCGACCGCCACGTGGTACGCGAGGTTGCCGACCGTGAGGCTCCTGACCGACGTGACGCCGGTGACGTTGGCCGTGCACGAGCCGAAGGTCAGCCCGGTCAGGGACTCCGTCGCGGTGCCCGGCGCGGCGGGGTTGCCGAGCACCCGTGCGGTGAACGGCGAGACGCCGCAGCTGACCCCGGTGGAGCCGTCGGCGGTCGAGGAGAAGGTGGCCCTGGAGCCTGCGGCGAGCGGGGCGACCAGGACGTCGCCCACGGCGACGGCCGGCCCGCCGGCGCCGCCGGTGGTCAGCACGGACACCTCGGCGGCCGTGCGGGAGGCGGCGAAGGCGACGGAGGCGGAGGCGGAGGCGGGGGCGGCACCGGCGGTCAGCACCGCGGCGACGGCCACCAGGGCCGGAAAGGTGCGGGTACGCATGGGAAAGCCTCGTCTCGGTGAGGGCGCGAGAAGGCGGACGTCCGACGCTCGCCGGACAGTCGGGGACGTCACGGCGAGCTGACTACGTTGTAGGACCGTGTCCGCGCACCGTCAAGGAGCTGGACCGCACTTGCTGACAATTCGTCAGCAAGTGCGGTCGCCCGAAGCGGCCCCGGCGCCGCTCCGGGCGACCTGCGCCGGCCCCCTCGACAGCCGGCTCCGAAGGGTCAGTGATCACTTCGGTGCACGGGCGTCCTCGACCGCTCGCCGCACGTCCGGGTGCGGGTCGTCGACGAGGCTGTCCAGCAGTTCGCCGACCCCGGGCGTGGACCATCGGCCGACGGCCCACACCAAGTCCCCCCGCACCGTGGGGTCGGGGTGGGCGGCGAGGTGGGCGAGACGGTCGAGCGGGCCGCGCCGGCGCATCCCGAGCCAGTACAGAGCGTCACGGAGCGCGGCCGGGTCCCCGGGATCACCGGCTTCCGCGATCCGGTCCAGCAGCACCCCGACCCGCGGGGGCGGGCCGTCCAGCGGGTGCGGCAACCGCTCACGCAGGCGCCGCCCGCCGTACTCGCCCCGCACCCGGCACCCTTGGCAGGTGCACGGGCGCGAACCGTGGGCGCCGGGCACGTAGCGCCAGCCCGCGACCTGCGGCGGGGTGCGGACCCTGTGCACTTCGCGCGGACGGATCGCCCGGGGCACGAACACCTCCCACCCGCGGGGATCCGCCACCCCGGCGATCCGCCGCACCGCCTCCGCCGCGGAGAGGACCGGCTTCGCCCGGTCGGCGTAGCGCCCCACCAGCACCTGTTGGGCGTCATCGAGACGCAGGTGGACGGCGACCATCCCGCCCTGGCTGCCGAATCGCGCCAGCTCACGCAGCCACTGGTGCGTCAGGGTGTACGACGGCAGCACCGGAAAGCAGTACACCCCGCGAGCACCGCCCTGCCCGTGGCTCACGGCGCGGATCCCGGACCGCCGGATGCGCGGCACGTTCGCCGCCGAGGTCAGGTGCACGAACATCGCCATGACCCGGCATGCTAGACGACCGCCCCGAAGGCCGTCGAAAGCACCTCGGGAGGCGGTCCGGCACCACCGCCTCCCACGGTCGATCGCCCAGGCCGGCCTAGCCGGGGCCGTCCGGGGCGGCGGTGTGGGCGAGGGCGGCGGGGGTCAGGCGGCCGACGATCGCCGGGGCCTCGTGGACGAGCGCGTCGTCGGTGAGCGCCTCCACCATGAACAGCGCGAAGTCCACCCGTCGCGTCAGGTTGCCGGCCAGGACCGGGTCGCCCACGTGCCGGCTCCACACCGGCAGGCCCTGGCTCTCGCCCTCCTCCAGGTCGCTGCCGCGCACCACGGTCCACCGGGTGTCGCTGGCGAAGACCCTCCGGCACGCCTCCACCTGGTCGTCGATCTCCACGGCGCGGACGAGCTTGCCCAGCACGGCGACGATCCGCAGGACGGTGGTGAACAGCCACGAGTACCGGTCCTTGCCGTCCCGGGTGATGTGCCATCCGCAGGAGAAGACCAGGCGCGCACCCGGCCGTGCGTGGTCGAGGACCGCCTGCGCAGTGCCCGACGCGTACTGCTGCACGCCCCAGGGCACGAGCACGGTCAACACCCCGTCGCACCCGGCGACGGCCCGCCGGATCACCTCGGGGTCGTTCGTCGCTCCGGGGACGACGGTCATCCGCCCTTCGAACGCGGCCAGCTTCGGCACGCTGCGCTCCCGGCACACGCCGACCACCTCGTAGCCGCGGTCCAGCGCGTGCCTGACCATGTACTGCCCGAGCTTCCCCGAAGCCCCGACGATGCAGACCTTCATCACACGATCCGTGCCCATGGCGCAGCCCTTTCGCCGGCATGGTGACCTTATGGTGTAAGGCACGTTAGCCTTATGCTGTAAGGCAGTCAATGGGAGCGGAAGGAAGAGGCGGATGCCCGAGGCAGGCAAGGGCCGGCGCGGGGCGGCGGCACGCACCCCGCTCAGCCGCGAGCGGGTGATCCGCACGGCGGTGGAGGTGGCGGACGAGAAGGGGTCGGCCGCGCTCAGCATGCGGGCCATCGCCCAACCGCTGGGGGTCGAGGCGATGTCGCTCTACCACCACGTGACCGGCCGGGAGGACATCCTCGACGGGATGGTGGACGCGGTGTTCGGCGAGATCGACCTGCCGCCGCGCGACACGGACTGGAGGAGTGCCACGCGCCACCGCGTGCTCTCCGCCCGCGCCGCCCTGCTGCGCCACCCGTGGGCCATCGGCCTCATGGACTCCCGCTCACGGCCCGGACCGGCGACCCTGCGCCACCACGACGCCGTCATCGGGGCGCTGCGCGCCGGAGGCTTCTCCGTCGCCATGGCCGCGCACGCCGTCTCGCTGGTCGACAGCTACCTGTACGGCTTCGTGCTCCAGGAGCTGAGCCTGCCGTTCAAGGGCGCGGCGGAGCTGGACGAGGTGGCGGAGGCCATCCTGCGCGAGATGCCCGCCGACGCCTACCCCCACCTCGCCGAGCTGGCCACCGAACACGTCCTCAAACCCGGCTACGACTACGCCGACGAGTTCGCCTTCGGACTCGCCCTGATCCTCGACGGCCTCCACCCGGACGAGACCGCGGGGGCCTGAACCGGACGGGTCCGCACCCGGTCACCGACCGGACCGCGACTGGGCCGGGCGGGTGGGGCCGGGGGCCTGCCGGTGTGGTGCCGGGAGCGGGCGGCGGGCCCCGGCGGGAGGCTGGTGCCGCAGAGGCCGGCGAGGGGAGAACGCGTGAGTGAGCACAGCCGTCGAGGCGCCCGCGGCGGCACGGCCGCCGGCCCGGACCGGACCGCCGGTGATCCCGGGGTACTGGGGACCGCCCTCGCCGTGGTGCTCGCCTTCTCCCTCGCACAGGGTTCGTGGGAGTGGTTCTCGACCTACCTCGGCGTGACGCTCCTCGCGGTGGTCCTGTCGTTCGGCCGCGTACCGGAGCCGGTGCCGGGCCGGACGCCCGCCTACGCCTGGAGCCTGGCGGCGTACTCGCTGGTCGTGGGCCTGTGCGTCGCACTGACGCTGGCCCCGGCCCTGCAGCGCTGGGACTGGCTGTTCCCCATGCCGGGCACGCGGAACGGCTGCGCGGAGGCGGGCCGCTACGAGAGCCTGCGGACCCGGGCCGCCCTCGGGGACCTGGCCGGCCAGGACGGCGACGCGCTGGCGCACGCGCAGCGGGAACAGAGCCGCGCAGCCGTCGACGGCTGCCTGTCGGCGACGACCACGCGCTGGCTGCCCGTGTACGCGCTGGGGGCCGCCCTCCTGGTGGGAGCGGTCGCGTGGGCGTGGGCGCGCGGCCGGGCGCGAAGGGCGACGCCGGCGGCCGGGTGACCCGCCGGGGACGCCGAGCGCGGGCCGGGCGCGGGCCGGTGGACGTGCCACGGGACCGGCGGACGGTCTGCGGATCGGCCCGGGGGCACCTGTCGACGGCCGCAACCACCTTGACCTGCGCGGAAGTTGAGCGGCACGAAGCCACCGCCCGAAGGCGACGGACGGCCCGACCGCCAGGACTCGTGACAGTACGACAGGTGGTATGCGAAGCTGCACCCGGCGTGCATCGGTTCGCGCCACGGGGGCACGGGGGTATCCGCATGAACGACGATGCGGCGCGGAACGCGCGCCGATCGGGGCAGGTCGACACGGCACGGGCGGGCACCGGGCAGGTGTCCGGGGTCGTCCTGGTCGTGGCCGGTCTGCTGCTCGCGGCAGCCGCGCTCCGGCCGGACGGCGGGCTGCTCGGCACGGCCGCCACCGGACCGGTGGGCAGCATCGGGTGGGTGGTGCTGCTCGCGCTCGGCTGGGTGGTCCTCGTCGGGCGCTACACCTCGCGTCTGCGCGAGGAGGTCCGTCACCTCACCGGGCCGACGCCCTGGGCCGAGCGACTGCGGGCGTGTGCCGTCACGCTGCTGACCGCCCTCGTCCTCGCGGTGCCGGTGCTGATGATGGTCCTCCACGTCCGGGCGAGGCCGGAGCCGGTCGCTCGCGACCTGCCCCAGGTGATGCCGACGAACACGATGCCGCCCGGGGATCCCGCGGTGGAGGCCGCGCAGGACGACACTCTGCACGGCGGCGTGCTGGCCCTGCTCGGGGGCATTTTGGTCCTCGTCCTGCTGGCCGCGCTCGTGGTCGCCGTCGCCCGGAGGTTCGGCCGGCTGCGGTTCTCCCGCCGGCCGCGACCGGGGGCCCCGCTGCCCGCGGCGCCGCCACGGCCCGGGGACGTCCTGGCCCTCGCCCTGGTCACCGGACGGCGCGCCCTGGTCGGCGACGACGCCCGGGCCGCCGTGATCGCCTGTTACGCGGCGATGGAGGGCTCGCTGGCGGTCTCCGGGGTGTCCCGGCGCGACTGCGACAGTCCGACGGAGCTGCTGGACCGTGCCGTTTCCCACGACGGGGTGGACCCCTTCCACACCCGGGCCCTCACCGCCCTGTTCCGCGAGGCCCGTTACTCCACCCACCCGATGGACGACACCCACGTGCAGCGCGCGCGGACGGCCCTCGACGCCGTCGCCGCGGGCCTGGAGAACCGGGCCGCCGCGCCCTCGGGCCCCACCGGGCCGAGCGGACCGAACGGGCCGGGCACGCCGGGCACGGCCGCCGGGGCGGGCGTGACCGGTGCGCCGGGAGAGCACCGGTGAACGCCGCCGGGCCCGAGCGGGCGGCACCGGAAGGACGACCGGAGGGCGCGCGGATCACGCCCGGCTCGATCCGGCACAGCCTGGTCGAGCTGAGCGCGGCGGCGGTCCTGGCCGAGATCCTGCTCGCCCTGGTCGGCGGCCTCCCCGCGGCCGGCGCCGGAGCGGTCGTACTGGTCGCGGCCGCCCTGGTCACCGCCCGCGTCGTCGCCGGCGCGGGCTTCGCGGAGGTGTCCCTGCGCCGCCGGCCCCGGCTGATGGAGAGCTACGGGCAGGGGCTCGGCGACTGGCGGTGGACCGTCCGCCAGGGGCTGGACCCGGAGGGGGACGGCCAGCTGCTGCGCCTGCGCCTCCAACGGCTGTTCGCCGCACGCCTCTCCGAGGCCCACGGTCTCTCCCTGGTCACCGACCGCGACCGGGTCGCCGAGCTGCTCGGCCCCCGGCTCTGGCCCTGGATCGACCCGGAGTCCCCGGCTCCCGCCCCGACCGTCCCCGCACCGGTCCTGCACGCCCTCGTCGACCGGCTCGAATCCCTGTAACCGCGCGGCGTCCCGGGCCACGGCCACACCCCGGGGCGCACCGTCCCACCGGACCGGCGGCGGCGCCGCCGACCCGCCCCCACCACGACACCGCACCCATCAGCCTCTCAGGAGAGTCATGACCGCCGTTCCCCAGGCCACCGCCGACCCGGACGCCGCGCACAACCCGAACGGCCGCACCGGGACGGCCGTCCTGACACCGCACCGGGCGGGCGAGCGCGCACGCGAGGTGCTCCAGGAGGTCAACCGGGCGGTGGTGGGCAAGCCGGAGGCCCTCCAGCTGGTCATGCTGGGCGTCCTGGCCGGCGGTCACGTCCTGATCGAGGACCTTCCCGGCCTCGGCAAGACCCTCCTGGCGCGATCCTTCGCGACCACCCTCGGCCTGGACTTCCGCCGGATCCAGTTCACCCCCGACCTGCTGCCCTCCGACGTCACCGGCGCCCCGTTCTACGACCGGCGCAGCGGTGAGATGCTCTTCAGGCCCGGCCCGCTCTTCACCCAGCTCCTGCTGGCCGACGAGATCAACCGCACCCCGCCCAAGACCCAGGCCGCGCTGCTGGAGGCGATGGCCGAGGGGCAGGTCTCCGTCGACGGCGCCACCCGGCGCCTGCCGCAGCCCTTCACGGTGATCGCCACCGCCAACCCGATCGAGTACGAGGGCACCTACGCCCTGCCGGAGGCCCAGCTCGACCGGTTCCTGCTGCGCGTCCGCATGGGCTACCTGTCCACCGGGCTGGAGGCGGACATGCTCCGGGCCCGCCTGGACCGGGCCACGCCCGAGCCGGTGCTGGAGCCCGTCAGCAGCCCGGCCGAGCTGCTCGCCATGCAGGCGGCCCTGGAGCGCGTCGAGGTGGACGACGACCTCGTCGCGTACGTGGTCGCGCTGGTCGACGCCACCCGCAGTGACCAGCAGGTCCAGGTCGGCTCCTCGCCCCGCGGCGGCCTCGCCCTGGTCCAACTGGCCCGCGCCCGAGCGATGTTGGAAGGCCGCGACTACCTGACGCCGGAGGACGTCAAGGCGCTCGCCGTGCCCGCCCTCGCCCACCGACTCACGCTCCGGCCCGAGCTGTGGGTGCGCCAGGTCGAGGCGGACGACGTGATGGCCCGGCTGGTCGACTCGGTACCGGCCCCGCAGACCGTGCCGCGTGCGGCCGCAGGCCCGGGCGAGGGCCCGGGGCCCGGCGCCGTGGCCGCCCCCGGCGGCACGCGATGAGCGCG
>NZ_JBEXNT010000139.1:0-24551 GCF_040611255.1 Kitasatospora sp. NPDC002965
ACCTGACCGGTCCGGGCCACCGGGCCTCGTCGTGCGCGCGGGTCCGCGCCGTGCGCTCAGCCCAGGTCGGCGGGCGCCGGCTCCGGGCTCCGGTCCCCCACCGGAGCCGGGGCGGCCCGGCGGGCCAGGGCCGCGACGACGACCGCGGCGGCGGCGACCGCGGCGGCCCCGAGGAGGGTGCCGTGCAGGCCGGTGGTGACGGCGGTGCGGACGGCCTCCGCGGCCTGCGCCGGGAGGTGGTCCACGGCGGCGGGGGTCAGACCGTCGGCGGTCGGGACGGCGGCGTCCGCGCCGGGCCCGCCGGAGAGGGAGGACGACAGCCGGGCGGTGTAGACCGCACCGAGGGCGGCCATGCCCAGCGAGCCGCCGATCGTCCGGAACAGCATCACCGAGCCCATCGCGGCCCCCATGTCACGCGGCGGCACCGCCGCCATGGTGGCCAGCAGGGTGCTCTGCATGACCAGCCCGATCCCGGCCCCGGCGACGACGGTGAGCGCCGAGGCCAGCAGCTGCGGGGTGTCCGTGCCGAGGGTGAGCAGCAGCAGGGTGCCGGCCAGCGCGACGGCGCTGCCGAGCAGCGGGTGGTGACGCCCGCTGCCGCCCCGGGCCACCAGCCGGGCGGTGACGAGCTGGGCGCCGATCATCCCGAGCATCAGCGGCACCAGCAGCAGCCCGCCGGTGGTCGGGGAGGCGCCCTGGACGAACTGCAGGTACTGGGGCAGGTAGCCGACCAGGACGAGCATCAGCCCGCCGAGCAGGAAGCCGAGCACCAGGGCCTCGGTGACGGCGCGGTGGCGGAACAGCGCGGGCGGGATCAGCGGTTCGACGGCCCGCCGCTCGACCCGGACGAACCGGGCCAGCGCCACCACCGCGACCGCGGCGGCGCCGAGCACCTGCGGCGAGGTCCAGCCGTACGCGGTGCCGCCCCAGCTGCCGACCAGGGTGAGCGCCAGGACCCCGCCGGTCAGCAGGCCGACGCCGGCCCAGTCGATCCGCGCCCCGGTCCGGGGGGGGGGGGGGGGGGGGCCCCCCCCCCCCCCCCCCCCCGCGACTGCGGCGAGGGCGAACACCCCGACCGGCACGTTGACGTAGAAGGCCCAGCGCCAGCTGAGGTGGTCGGTGAGGAACCCTCCGAGCAGGGGCCCGCCGACGAACGCGACCGGCATCAGCACACCGATCACCGACTGCACCCGCCCCCGCCCCTCGGCCGGCACCAGCACCCCGACGACCGCCAGCGCGCCGACCATCAGTCCGCCCGCGCCCACCCCCTGGAGGGCCCGGAAGGCGATCAGCTGCTCCATCGACCGGGCGAGCCCGACGAGCACCGAGCCGGCCAGGAACAGCACCACCGCCCCCTGGTACGCGCCCTTCCGCCCGTACAGGTCGCCGAGCTTGCCCCAGAGCGGGGTGGCGGCGGCGGAGGTGAGCAGGTACGCGGTCACCGCCCAGGAGAGATGGTCGAGCCCGCCGAGATCGCCCACCATCGTGGGCAGCGCGGTCGAGACGATCTGGCCGTCCAGCGCGCCGAGGAAGATCCCGAGCATCAGCCCGATCACTCCCAGCCAGGGAAACCGCTCCATGGTTCCGCCCCCTCTTCCTCGTCCTCGTCCCCTCCTCGTCCCGGCCCTCAGCCGGTGAACGGCCGGACGCGCTTGGCGTCGCGCAGCGCCTGGGCCCACCAGGTCAGCTGGTCGAGCAGGGTCTTGGCGGCGGCGTCGGCGGCCGGGTCGACGGCCTTGCCGTCGGTGTCGAACCGCTCCCAGGCGCCGTGGAAGCTGACGGTGTTGCGGATGGTCACGGCGTTCAGCTCGGCCAGGACGATGCGCAGCGCCTCGACGGCGCGCAGGCCGCCGGAGATCCCGCCGTACGACACGAAGGCGACCGGCTTGGCGTGGAACTCGTGGTTGTGCCAGTCGAGGGCGTTCTTCAGCGGCGCGGGGTAGCTGTGGTTGTACTCGGGCGTGACGATCACGAAGGCGTCGGCGGCGGCCAGACGGGGGGAGACGGCGGCGAGCAGTTCCTCCGTCCCGGGCGCGGCCCGGCCCCCGAAGTCCGGCAGCTCGGCGGGCAGCGGGGTTTCGAGCAGGTCGACGACGTCGACCTCCAGGTCGCCCCGGGCGTCGAGGTGCTCGCGCAGCCAGCCGGTGACGACCGGCGCGAAGCGTCCGGCCCGGGTGGAGCCGACGATGACGGCGACGCGGAGCTGTTCGACGGTGGTGGACGGGCTCGCGGACATGGGGATCCCCCTCGATGTGTACAACGTATCGCTGATGGATACAACGTACACATCGACGCGTACAACGTCTACTGCTGATACGTTGTACACATCGGCCGCCGTCACCCGGAGCCACCGACCCCCGGTCCCCGGCGGCCGACCCCACCGGAAGGAGCCGCCCATGACCCCGCCCGAGACCCCTCCCGAGGACGCCGCCGCGGAGCAGCCCCCCGCCTCACTCTGGGAACGCCTCGACCGCCCGGCCCCCACCCCCCGGAACGCGCTCACCCCGCACCGGATCGCCGCGGCCGCGGTCGCCCTCGCCGACAGCGAGGGCCTGGACGCCGTCACCATGCGCCGCCTCGCCACCACACTGGGCGTCGCCCCGATGGCCGCCTACCGGTACGTCTCCGGCAAGGACGAACTCCTGGAGCTGATGGTCGACTCCGTCTACGCCGAGCTCCCCCTGGACCGCTCCGGCACGGACTGGCGCGCCACCATGCGCGCCCTCGCCCTCGCCCTCCGCGCGATGAACCTCGCCCACCCGTGGACCTCCCGGGCCGGCACCTTCGCCCTCACCCCGCACCAGCTCGCCGTCCCCGAGCACGCCTTCGCCGCCCTCGCCGAACACGGCCTGGACGCCGACACCACGATGGCCGTCTTCCGCACCGTGACCGACTACGTGCGCGGCTCGGTCGCCACCGAGGTCGCCCTGCAGACCCTGCAGCACGAGAAGGGCTGGCCGGACGGCGACGCGGCCCGCGCCGCCCTCGCCCCCCGGATGACCTGGCTGATGTCCACCGGCCGCTACCCCGCCTACCACCGCTACCTCGCCGAGGCCACCCGCAAGGACGACCGCGACTGGCAGTTCGAGACCGGCCTCGACTGCGTCCTGGACGGCGTCGCGGCCCGCCTCGGCATCTGACCCGCGCGCCGGCCCGCTCAGCGCCGAGCCCGGGCCCGCCGGTCCGCCGGGCCCGGACGGGAGCGGGCTCGGGCGGGAGCGGGCTCGGGCGGGAGCGGGCTCGGGCCCCCGTCCGGGCCCGGCGTTCCGGTGCCCGGCCCTCCGGTGGCCCCGAGGCCCCCGTCTACTTCAGGATCGACCGGGGCACGTCGGTGGCCCGGGTGAACACCGAGACCGGGATCTGGGTGTCGCAGTACTTGTTGCCGGTCGAGACGACGCCGATCACCACGCCGTCCACGACGAGCGGCCCGCCGGAGTCGCCCTTGCAGATGCTGTCGGTCGTCCCGGGACCGGGCATGCCGCAGACCTTCAGCAGCGGCGAGGTCTCCGAGTCGGCGTACGGGAAGCAGTCGACCGGCGCCGCGAGCCTGAGCACCGCCTGCTTCAGGTGCGTGCCCGGCTGCCCGTCACCGGTGCGGCCGTAGCCGTACACGGTGGCCGTGCGGCCGTACCGGTAGAGCTTCTCGTCGCCCTTGCCCGCCACCCGGACCGTCCGCTGCTGGAGCGGCCGGTCGAGGGTGAGCACCGCCGAGTCGTGGGCCAGGGCGGAGGTGAAGCGGGGGTCGACCTTGAAGCTCTTCACCCTCCGCTCCTGGCCGCCGGTGCCGGTGAGGTCGGTCCGGCCCGCGATCACCCGCAGGGTGGTCGGGTCGTCGGCCTCGGTGACGCAGTGGCCGGCCGTGAGGACCTTGGTCGGGGCGATCAGGGCGCCGGTGCACCACTGCTGACCGTCGGCCGTCTCCAGGGCGATCACGAACGGGTGCGCCCTGGTCGTCGTGTCCGACCCGCCGTGGACGGCGGCGGCGGGCGTCGCGGCCACCGCCAGGAGCCCGGCGGCGGCCAGCAGGACGGCGAGCGGGCGCCGGCCGGTGCGGGCGGGGGCGTCGGTGCGGTGCGGGGCGTCGGTGCGGTGCGGGCGGCGGTTCGGGATGCGCATGCGGGGTGCTCCTCTTTCGTTCGGGTTCACGGGGTGGGACGCCGGGCGGCTCGCCCGGGTCGGTTCGCTTCGGCGGGGCGGCGTCGCCGCCCGCCCGGTCACTGCCGGAGGGCCTCGGCCTCGGTCGACCGCCACAGGCCGGACGAGGGGGCGTGGACGAAGGACGTGGTGCGGACGGTCACCGTGGCGCCGTCGTCGAGCGCGACGGTGAGCGCCGTCGAGGTGGCGCCGCTGCCCGGGGCGCCCTCACCGACCAGCGTGACCGCTTCGTATCCCGCCTGTCCGGGCATCAGGACATTCGGCCCGCCGCCGATGCCGCCGGGAACGGCGGCCTTGATCCCGCCCGCGAAGGTGACGACCCCGACCAGGCCCAGATCGCACGGGGCGGTCCCGGTGTTGCGGGCGGTGAGCAGCAGGCGCCCGGCCGGGCGGGAGACGGGCTTCGCCGTGACGGCGAGCTGCCCGGGCTTGCAGCTCGGTGCCCGGTCGGGCACGGCTGCGGGGGTGGCGGGTCGGTCCGCCGGGGGCGCGGGTCGCGGCACGGCGGGTGCGGACCTGCCCGGCGTGGAGGGGGACGGACGGGGCGCGCCGCCCTGCACGCCCGCCCCTCCACCGCCGGCCCCGGCGGGAGCAGCGGACACGGCGGGCACTGCGGGACCAGCAGGAGCAGCGGGAGCAGCGGCCGACGCCGGAGGGGCGGGCGGAGCCGAGGCGGCCGGGGGCGCCGGAACGGCGGCCGGTGCGTCCACCGCTCCGGCCGTGGCCGTGGCCTTCGGCGTGACCACGGAGTGCGCGGCGGTCGCAGCGGCGGTCGTCCCGCCGGCCGGTCGATCGCCGGAGCACCCGGTGAGGGCGACCGCGCCGAGGACGGCCAGGGTGCACGGGATCAGGATTCGGTGGACGGTCACGGGTGGGTCCTCTTCTCCGCCGGAGGGCGTCGACCGGTCGGGCGGATCCGCTCGGCCGGGGCGTCGGTCTGCCGCCGGACCGCAGACTCGCCCGGGTCCTGTCCCGGCCGCCAGAGCTGCCGGGCGATTCGGGACGCCGGAACGCCTACGGGTACCGTGAGCTGCGCGTTCGGCGGGGCCTGGAACGCCGTCACGGGACAAGGGGGGCACCGGATGAGTGTCGAGACGGAGCGGTTCGCGGAGCTGCTGAGGGAGCTGAAGGACCGTTCGGGGCGCAGCTACGGCACGCTCGCCGCCCGGCTGCACGTCAGCACCTCCACCCTGCACCGCTACTGCAACGGCGCGGCCGTACCCAACGAGTACGCGCCGGTGGAGCGGCTGGCCCGGGTCTGCGGGGCGAGCACCGACGAGCTGGTCGAGCTGCACCGCCGGTGGATCCTGGCGGACGCGTCCCGCCGCCGGGATCCCGTAGCCCCGGCCGCCCGGCCGGTGCCCGCGCCGGTGCCGCAGCCGCTGCCTGAACCGCAGCCGCAGTCGCAGCCCGAGCCGGAGACCGGGCAGGCGGCTCTGCCGGAGTCGCCGTCCGCGCCCGCGCCCGGCGGAGGCCCGCGGCCTCCGGCGATCCGACCGGACTCCGCCCCGAGCAGCCAGGAGGCTCCGAGTCAGGAGGCTCCTGGCCCGGACGAGCGGGCCGGGGACGGGCCCCCACAGGAGCCCCGCCGCCGCCGACGCGTCGCCCGGATCCTGCTGAGCGCAGCCGCCGTGGCCGTCGTGGCCGCGCTGGTCCCGGTGGTCGTCCTGTCCGGACGCTCCGGGACTCCTGCGGCGGGCCCCGGACCGTCGGCAGCCGCCGTCCCTCCGGCCGACCCGGCGGGGACGCCCCCGGCCACCACGGCCCCGCCGTCCACACCCGCGCCCGCGCCGACGCCGACGCCCACGCCCACGCCGGCCGAGGACGACGCGCCGCCCTTCCACGTGAACGTGCTGACCGACAACTGGGGCAGCCCCTGCGGCCAGTGGTTCCTGTCCGCCCAGCCGCCCGGCACGACGCCCGCGCCGCCGGGAGGCCGGCGGACGGACTCCTGGGCAGCCTCCCAGCACGCCGTCCCCGGCGGGCACCTGCGGCTGCAGCTGACCGCGCAGGGTTCCGAGGACAAGCCCGTCGTCCTGCACGCCCTCTACGTGCAGGTGGTCGGCACCCGCCCGGCGCCCAGGTGGAACGCCTACACCATGGGCTCGGGCTGCGGCGGCGGCCTCACCCCGGCGGCCTTCGCCGTCGACCTGGACGCGGCCGCGCCCCGGCCCGTGCCCGTCCCGGCGACGGAGGGCAACACGAGGGGAAAGTCCTCCGACTTCCCGTTCCGGGTCTCGTCCACCGACCCGCAGGTGCTGAACGTCGACGCCTCGACGGCCGGCCAGGACGTCAGCTGGTACCTGGAGGTGGTGTGGAGCAGCGGCGACCGCCAGGGCACCCTCACCGTCAACGACCACGGCAAGCCCTTCCGCACGGTCGGCCTGCGCGGTGCCCCCGGCTACTTCTGGGCCGACGGCACCCGTGGCTGGACCCGCACGCCCACCGACGACTGAGCCCGGCGGGAGCAGGACGCCGGACGGGACCGGCCTGCCATCCCCGTCCCCGCTCCCCCTCCGCTCCGTCAGCCCCCTCCGCTCCGTCAACCCCTCCGCTCCGTCCGTGACTGTCGGACCTCCCTGGTTGAGTGCCGCCATGACCACCGGTGCACGACCGCTCCCCGCCATGCCGCTCGACGCCTTCTGGGCGATCGTCGAGACCGCCGCCGCCCGGGCCTCGGCGGAGCGGCCGTTCGCCGGCCGGCTCGCCGCGCTGCTCGCCTCCCGGCCCCGCCCGGAGATCGCCGCGTTCGAGCGGCGGTTCGGCGAGCTGCACGGGGCGCTGTACCGGTGGGACGTGTGGGGCGCGGCCTACGTCATCGGCGGCGGCTGCTCCGACGACGCGTTCACGGACTTCCGCGCCGGGGTGATCTCGCTCGGCCGGGACTGGTACGAGCGCGTGCTCGCCTCCCCCGACAGCCTCGCCGGGCACCCGGTGGCGCGCGGCAGCGACCCGGAGGAGCTGGAGGAGCTGCTCTTCGACGAGGAGGCCGGCTACGCGGCGCACCGCGCGTTCGAGCGGGCCCCCGGCGAGGAGGACCGGGACGCGCTGACCGCCGGCGGACCGCCCTCCGGGCGCACCGCACCCGACATGGGCGAGGGGTTCGACTTCGACGACGAGGACGAGGTCGGCCGCAGGCTCCCCGGCCTGGCCGCACTGTTCCTGGCCTAGGGTCCGCCCTCGGACCGCCGCCGTCCGCCGTCCGCCTGGCACCGCCCGCCCACCGCCCGCCCACCGGCCGTTCCCTGCGGCGGTCGAACGATCGCCGGGAAGCGGCCTAACGGTGCGCGGGGCTGGGCAGGCTCGGTCGGACGTCGGGTCGACGACGGTCGCAGGACGAGCTGAGGAGCCGGCGATGGCCGCAGTGCACGAATCCGTACTCGACGCGATCGGCGGGACACCGCTGATCCGTCTCGCCCGACTCGGCGCCGGACTCGCCGCGCCGGTCTACGCGAAGGTCGAGTTCCTCGGCATCGGCGGCAGCGTCAAGGACCGCGCCGCGCTGTCCATGGTGCTGGCCGCCGAGCGGGAGGGCCTGCTGAAGCCCGGCGGGACGATCGTCGAGGCGACCTCCGGCAACACCGGCATCGGCCTGGCGCTCATCGGGCAACAGCGCGGGTACCGGGTGATCGTGGGGGTGGCCGACAAGGCCGCGCCGGAGAAGTCGGACATCCTGCGGGCGTACGGCGCGGAGGTGGTGCTCGCGCCGACCGTCCTGCCTCTGGAGGACCCGGCGCACCTGTTCAACGTCGTCCGGCGGCTCGCCGAGGAGATTCCCGGAGCCTGGTTCGCCAACCAGTACGACAACCCGGCGAATCCCGACGCCCATGTGCGGACCACCGGGCCGGAGGTCTGGGAGCAGACCGGCGGCCGGGTGACCCACTTCATCGCGGGGGTCGGCACCGGCGGCACCATCACCGGTACCGGGGAGTACCTCAAGGAGGTCTCGGGCGGCGCGGTGACCGTCGTCGGCGCCGACCCCGAGTCCTCGGTCTACGGAGGCGGGGACGGCAGCCCGTACTTCGTCGAGAGCATCGGCCACTTCGTCCACCCCGCCACCGCCGAGGACCGCTGGCCGGAGGCCTACCGGCCGGACGTCGCGGACTCCTTCGAACGCGTCCCGGACCGCGAGTCGCTGCTGACGGTGCGCAGACTCGCCCGCGAGGAGGGCATCCTGGCCGGGCCGTCGTCCGGCACGGCGGTGGCGGCGGCCCTGCGGGTGGCACGGCGGCTGGGCCCGGACGACCTGGTCGTGGTGCTGCTGCCGGACTCGGGCCGTTCGTACCTGTCCAAGGTGCACAGCGACGCGTGGATGCGGGAGTGGGGCTTCCTGGAGGAGCCGGACGGCCTGCGGCCGCTCCTGGCCGGTGCCGGGCCGCTGGTCACGGTCGACGCCGCGGCGACGGTCGGCGAGGCGGCGCGGGCGCTGCGCGCGGTACCGGACGGCGTGGCCCCGGCCGTCCTGGCGCGGGCGACGCGCCCGTACGGGGTGAGCGTGATGGAGGTGGTCGGCTCGGTGTCCCGGGAGGTGCTGGCGGCGGCGCTCGCGGACGGCACCGCCAAGCCGGACGCCCCCTTGGGCGCACTGATCGGGCCTGCGCTGCCGACGGTGGGCGTCGGGCAGTCGGCGGCCGAGGCCCGCGCGGCGCTGGGGGAGGCGCATCCGGGCGTGCTGGTCCTGGTGGACGGCCGGGCGGCCGGGGTGCTGCCGAGGTCGGCCCTCGGCAGCGGATAGGACGGGCCCGGCGCGGACCGCCCGGTCCTGGCCGGGTCCCCGGTCAGCGGACGACGTCGAACACGTTCTTCTGCAGGCCGTTGGCGTAGACCTCGTGCTCGACCAGCTTCAGCTTCTGAGCGTCCTTGTCGGTGGCGCTGAACAGCCGCTTCCCGGCGCCGAGCAGGAGCGGGAAGACCAGCAGGTGGTAGCGGTCGATCAGACCGGCGTCGGAGAGGCTCCGGGTCAGGGAGGCACTGCCGTGGATGATGATCGGTCCGCCCTCGGTCTCCTTGAGCGCGGCCACGTCGTCGACCGAGCGCAGGATCGTGGTCTCGCCCCAGCCGGTGACCAGGCCGTCCTCGGTGAGCGTGGTCGAGACGACGTACTTCGGCATCACCTTGTACTCGGCGAAGTCCGCCATGTCCGGCCACACCGCGCTGAACGCCTCGTAGCTGGTCCGGCCCAGCAGCATCGCGGCGGCCTCCTGCTGCTCCCGGCCCTTGATCTCGAAGGCCTCGGGGAGGAACTCGACGTCCTTGAAGGTCCAGCCGGAGTTCCGGTATCCGGGCTCGCCGCCCGGAGCCTCGACGACGCCGTCGAGCGAGATGAAGGCGGTGCTGATCAGGGTTCGCATCTGAAGGTCCTCGGTGACTCGTGTCCGCTTCCCGGCATGTCCGACCGGTGCGCCCCGACGGCGTCGGCGGCCGTCGGCTTACCGGTCATGATCTATGACTGCCGATCAGGGACGAAGTCATCGGTCCGCTCGGTGTTTCTTCGCCGGGAGCCTTCGCCGTGAGTCCTCGCCGTGAGTCCTCGCCGGATTCGCGGACCGGCGCCGGGCAGTCCGCCCGTACCGGCGTGCCGGGCGCGTCCGGGCGCGTCCGGGCCGCCCTCAACCGGGAACCGGCGCACAGACGTTGATCGGCCCGCCGCCTAGACTGCCCGGAAGGGCGGACGGAGGGGGTGGGGCGGGGTGTCGACGGCACGGGACTGGGCGTTCTACCAAGGCGTCGACGGATCGGCGCCGGTGCAGAAGGAACTGCAGAAGGCCGATCTCGCCCCGCACGAGCGCGCCCGGCTGTTCGTCCTGCTGAACCGCGTCAAGGAGCGGCAGACGCTGCCGGGCGACGTCAAGGACCTGGGCGACGACCTGCTGGAGGTGCGCCTCACCGGCGACCACCGCACCTTCCGCCTGCTCTACGCGGAGGAGTCGGGGGGCCTCGTCCTGCTCGCCCTGTCGTTCTTCCAGAAGAAGTCCCAGAAGACCCCGTCGAACGAGCGCGGCACCGCCTCGAAACGGCTCAGGGAGTGGCGGCGGAGGTCACCGAACGGATGAGTTCCCGGTTCTCGGTATCGGTTTTGGGCGATACTGTGGGAGCACTCGGAGGGGAGGCGGCCATGGCATCGACACTGCATGATCTTCTCGGCATCGACCCGGACGATCCCCGCACCGCAGCCGCGCTGGACGACGCGACGGCCTACGCCGAGCTGATCGAGACCCTGGTGGTGGCCCGCCGGAAGTGCGGGCTGACCCAGCGCGACGTGGCGGAGCTGATGGGCACCTCCCAGTCGACGGTCTCCGAGTTCGAGCGCGCCGGCGGCGACGCCCGCTACTCGACGCTCCAGCGCTACGCCCGGGCCGTCGGCGCCCGGCTCCACACGCTGGTCGACCACACCTCCGCCGACCTGACGCCGGTCTGGACGCCCGCGCCCGTCGAGGTGCGGGTGCAGGTCCGGGTGGCGACCCGCGAGGGCGCTCGACGGCCCCGGACGACGGTCTGGACGGACGGCGACGCCCGGTCGGTGACCGTCTGATGACGCCGCCCGCCGCCCGCCGCCCGGTCCGGCGGTTCGGGAGCTTCCAGGAGCTCGCCGAGGCCGCCCAGCTGGACGACGTCGTCTTCCTGGAGGTGGGCGGGAGGCGGCTGTTCGACCGGCCGGAGCCCCGGCCGGAGGAGGAGCTGCGCACCGCGCTGTCGGTCTGGCTCCGGCAGGGCGACGACGGCGCCACCCTGGAGGTGCGCTGCCGGCTGGAGCTGGCCGCCGCCCAGGCGGACTTCGTCGTCGACGCGGTGGCGGCGTTCTCGCTCGGCGGGCCGTTCGAGCTGGGGGCCGAGGCGCAGCAGTGGTTCGTCGACCAGATCGGCGTGACGGTGCTCTACCCGTACCTCCGGGAGTCGGTGCACAGCACGGCCGCCAAGCTGGGAATCGACACCCCGCTGCTCTCGGTGCGCAGCACGTGGCCGTCGGCACATCCCGCACACGCCGCACACACGGGTCACTCCGGCCGTGAATAGCTCCGATCGTGAATAATCTCAGGCGCCAGCGTGAACCTATGCAAATTCCCAAGGTGAACTAAGTTACAAACCTTGCAATCGAAGCCACTCGGTTTGCCCACATGCTGAGATCCGTGCGATAGTCGACATGTCCGACGGCGGGCGACGACAACTCGCCGCGGGCACACCGAGACCACGGCTGGCCCGACCTGGCGCAGCCGTCGCCCATCGCGCGGCACGCACCCCCTTGGCCGGCGCGATGACCTGCACGGGCCCCCAGCCACCGGACCACGGTGAATCGGGGGCCCTGCGTGTTTCCCGGGCCCGTTCGAGCCCCCGGTCCGTTCGAACCCCGGCCCTCAGTGCCGCTCGCGCACCTTCAGCTCGAACCAGACGCCCTTGCCGCGCGGCATCAGGTCGGCACCCCAGCGGTCCGCCAGGTCGTCGACCACCTTGAGTCCGCGCCCGCGCTCGTTGATCGGCAGCGGCTCGGCCAGGATCATGCACGGCAGCGCCCGCGACGAGTCCCGCACCTCGACCCGGAGCCAGCCGGGTTTCCGCGACACCTGGAGTCCGATGGTGCGCCCGGCGGCATGCCGCACCGCGTTGGCCACCAGCTCGCTGGTCAGTAACTCGCCGACCTCCAGCTGCTGGTGCAGCTCCCAGGTCTCCAGCACCGAGAGCACCAGCCGGCGCGCCACCGGGCCGGACTCCGGCCGGGAAGGCAACCGCACCTCGCCGGACGCCGACTGGTCGCACAGCCTGCCGACGTACATCCGCTCCAGCTCCTCCGAGCTGAGCCGCTCCAGGGCCGCCAGCGCGTCCTGGAAGCACGCCCACGACGCGTCAGCAATCAAGCTGGACGCGAGAAGTGATGACTGATCTGTTTCGCCCCAACCCGCCATGCGGTCCATCATTGCGGAACGCAAGCGGCCGCGTACGGACAATGACCAAACGATCACTACCCGCCGGGCATATGCCGCGAGCAACCCGGGTCCGGCGGACGTCAAGCCCGGGTTGCCGCGTACCGCCTCCTACCAGGCACTCCAGTCCAGGTTCCAGCCGCTGAGGCCGTTGTCCGGGGCGACCTGACCGCGCGAGGAATTCTTCACCGACACGACGTCCCCGATCAGCGAGCCGTCGTAGAACGTGCCCGCCGAGGTGCCCGCACCACCGCCCTTGACGTCCTTCAGGCCCACGCAACCGTGGCTGACGTTGTCGGCGCCGAAGGCGTTGCTCCAGTAGTTCCCGTGCACGTACGTACCGGAGTCGGTGAGCCGCATGGAGTGCGGCACCTGCAGGTCGTAGGGGTCGCCGGTCATACCGGGCATGCTGCTGGACTGCATCCGCACCACGCCCTCCTTCGACATGACGACCATGGTGCCGTTCCAGGTCGGGTGCTCGGGCGAGCCGGAGGTGATGTCGACGACCGAGCTCTGACCGTCCTGGACCACCGTCATCCGGTGGGACTTGGCGTCAACCGTCGAGACGCGGGATCGCCCGATAGTGAAGGGCTCGTCCCGGTCGACACCCCCGTAGACGCCCGCGGCGATCTCCACGCTCTTCAGCCGGTACTGGACCGTGACCTTGGTCCCCGGCGTCCAGTACTTCTCCGGGCGGAAGTCCAGCCTGCGGTTGCCGAACCAGTGGCCCTTCACCACGGTGCCGTTGTCGGTCTTGAAGGTGATGCCCTTCGCGACCGCCTCCTTGTTCTTGACGTCCTTGTCGAACGTCACCGAGACGATCATGCCGACGCCGTAGGTGGCGTCGTCGACGACGTTGTCGCCGGCCTTCGCCTCGCGCTCCGGCGTCAACGTGCTGAAGCTGCTGTCCGCCGACGCGACCACGCCGCCGGCGTCCACCGCGAGCGCGCTGACCTGGTACGCGGTGCCGACCGCCAGCGGACCGGACGGGCTCCAGCTCGACCCGTCGGCGGCGATGACACCGGCCACCTCCTTGCCGGTCCGGTCGTTCACCTTCACGGTGGTGAGCCTCCCGCCGGCCACCGCGACCTTGAGCGCGCCGTCCGGGGCGACGTCCACGGACCCGCTCCTCGGCTGGACGTCCACCACCGCCTGCGAGACCTTCGGCGCGGCGCTCGGCGTCCCGGTGCCCGGCGCAGCCGCACCCGGCGTCCCCGTGCCCTCCGGGGCGGCCCCGGCGTCCGGACCGCCCGAGGCCGGAGCCGCCGCCGACGAGGCCCCCGCGGCCCCGCCGACACCCAGCTCGGCCCTGGCCGCGCTCCCGTTCCCCCCACCGCCGCCACAGGCGCTGGTCAGCACCAGCGCACCGCCGACCAGACCGGCGGCCACCATCCTGCGTATAGACCTCACCGTCGCTCCCTCCCTCGGTCCCGCGCGCGCGACCCCGCCCCGGTGCCGGGGTGTCGGGGGACCCGACAGATACACGCGGCAGCCACCGGAAAGGTTGCGCCGTTCGGGGGGCGATCGGCCCGGAAAACACGACCGGCCCGACCCCAACGAGTGAGGATCGGGCCGGTCGGTTGCCGAACCGGGACTGCGCCGGTCTACCGGCGGGTAGGAGCTACCAGTTGGGCCAGAGGATGTTCCAGCCGCTCAGCCCGTTGTCGGGGGCGACGGTCTTCTCCTTGGAGTTCTTCACGGTGATGACGTCACCGATGATCGAGTCGTTGAAGAACTTGCCGGCCACCGAGGTGTCGCTGCCGCCCTTCTCGTCCTGCATCGAGATGCAGCCGTGACTGGCGTTGCTCTTCCCGAACGGGTTGGCCCAGTAGTTGCCGTGCACGAAGGTGCCGGAGGTGGTCAGCCGCATCGCGTGCGGCACGTCCGGGATGTCGTACTCGCCGCCGAGACCGACGGTCTGCGAGTTCATCCGGGTGACCTTCTCCTTGCTGGAGACCACCATGGTGCCGTTCCAGGACGGGTTCTTCTCGTCCCCGAGGGTCACCGGCACGGTGTGGCTCACGCCGTCCCGGGTCACCGTCATCTGGTGCGAGGCCGAGTCCGCCACGGAGACCTGCGAGCGGCCGATGACGAACGGCTCGTCCTTCTCGACGTCGCCGTAGACGCCGGGGGCCACCTCGACGTTCTTCAGCCGGTACTTGATGGTCACCTTGGTGCCCGGCGTCCAGTACTTCTCGGGGCGGAAGTCCACCCGGCGGTTGCCGAACCAGTGGCCCTTCACCTCGGTGCCGTTGTTGGTCTCGAAGGAGATGCCCTTGAGGACCTCGGCCTTGTTCTTGATGTCCTTGTTGAAGACCACCGAGACGATCATGCCGACGCCGTAGGTGGCGTTGTCGGCGATGTTGTCGTTGGTGGAGACCTTCTTGTCCGGCGTCAGTGTGGTGAACGAGGTGGTGGACGCGGCCACCAGGCCCTCGGCGTCCGCGGCCTGCGCGTTCACCTTGTACGCCATGCCGACGGCCAGCGCGCCGGCCGGCTTCCAGCCCAGGCCGTCCGGGGTGATGGCGCCCGCGACGGGCTTGCCCTCCTTGTCGGTCACCTCGACCGTGGTGAGCTTGCCGTTGGCCACCGACACCTGGAGCGCGTTGGTCGGCGCGACGTCCTGGGCGCCGTCCTTGGGCTCGACGGTCAGCACCGCCGTCGAGGTCTTCGGCGCCGTCGAGGTCTGCGCGGGCGACGGCGTCCCGCCGTTGCCGCCGGCCCCGCCGTCGGCGCCGGCCGTCGCGGCCGCGTCGCCTCCCCCGGTCGCCTTGTCACCGCCGCTCTTGTCGTCGTTGCAGGCCGCAGTGAGCAGCAGCACCCCGCCCATCGCCAGCGCCACCGCACTGCGACGCAGACGGCGGCTGGTGGTGGTACGTATCGCGGCGTCGGCCGCCCTAACCGGCTTCACGGTTTCTCCCCTCCCGGTGTCCACCCTGATGGACGCGCTTCCGCCCGGGTGGGTTGCACCGGACCGGTGATCTTCCGCGCCGGGCTTCGGCGCGGCAAGCAGGATAGCTCGGCCGAACGGGTGAACCCCGGGGAGGATCCCGGTGAATGCGGGTGAATGCGGGTGAAGATCCCCTGCACAGGATCGCCACACGTGGCCGGGCGCCGTCGACGGCCTTCGGCCCGACGGCCCGCGGGTCCGTGACCTACGGGTCGGTGACCGGCGCCCCGGACAGCGAGGGCCCCGCGGACCGGCTCGCCGGACGGCTCGCGGCGGGGGACGCGAAGGGGCTCACGGACGGACTCACGGACGGGCTCGTGGACGGACCGGCCGCCGGGGCCGACGACGGACCGGTCGGCGCACCGGTCACCCCGGCCGGACCGGTCGGCGCGCCCGCGGCAGGGGACGGCCCGGTGGAAGGGGCGGCCGCGGCACCGGAGGGGCTCGCGGAGGACTGGAGGGCGCTTCCCGCCACCCACTGCGCCCAGGGCAGGTTCCAGCCGTTCAGTCCGTTGCTCGGCGGGACGGTGTCCCCCGTCGAGGCCTTCACCTCCAGCACGTCCCCCGGGACGGTGTGCTCGAACAGCCAGCCCGCCGGGCTCTCCTTGCTGGCGCCGCCCTTCACGTCCGCCAGCCCGATACAGCCGTGGCTGGTGTTCGCGGTACCGAACACCCCCGGGTTCGCCCAGTAGTTGCCGTGCACGAACGTGCCCGAGTTGGTCAGCCGCATCGCGTGCGGCACGTCCTTGATGTCGTACTCGTCGCCCATCCCGACCGTCTGCGAGTTCATCCTCGTCACCCGGTACTTCTCCGAGACCACCAGCACGCCCCGGTAGGTCGTGTGCTTGGCGTCGCCGCCGGACACCTTGAGCGTGCGCACCACCTTGCCGCCCTGGCCGGCCCGGACGGTGAGGGTGTGGGCGTCCAGGTCCACGGTGGAGACCTGCGCCCGGCCGATCGTGAACCGGACGTCCTTCGTCTGGGTGCCGAACTCGCCCGGCGCGCCCTGCACGTCCTTCAACCGCAGCGCCACCGACACCCTGGTCCCCGCCGCCCAGTAGGCCTTGGGCCGGAAGTCCAGGCGCTGGCCGCCGAACCAGTGCGCGGCCACCTCCACCGGCGGGTCCGCGGTCACCACCACCGCGCGCTCCACCGCCGCCCGGTCGGTGATCGTCCTGCTGAACCGCAGCGAGACCGGCATGCCGACGCCCACCGTCGAACCGTCCTCGGGCGTGAAGAACGCCACGAAGGTGTGCGCCCGGGCCATCGTCGAGAAGTCGGAGTGCTGGGCGGCCTTCTGGCCCTGGTCGTCCTCGGCCACCGCGTCCAGGGTGAAGGCGGTGGCCAGCGGGAGCGGGCCGGACGGCGCCCAGCTCGTGCCGTCCTCGGCGATCGCGCCCGCCACCTCGTTGCCCCGGGTGTCCGCCAGCCGGACGGAGACCAGCCGGCCCTGGGCGACGGTCACCCGGGCCGGGCCCTCCGGCGGGACGTTCTGGGCGTTGTCGGCGGGCAGCGCGGTGATCACCGCGCGGGACACGGGCGGCGGACCCCCCGCGCCCGGCGGGGCGGCGTCGCCGCTCGGGGTCCTCGGTGCACCGCCGCCCGAGCAACCGGCCAGCACGACCAGGCAGCACCACGACGCCGCCGCCCGCCGCGCCCACATCAGTCCTCGGGGCCGCATACCCGGGGCCTCCCGCCGTTTCCGTCCGATACCTCCCACAACGAGGGCACTCCCGGCGGGACACGCGGACACGCCGGAGAATCCCACCCCGGTGGCCGAGAGCACCCCGAGCCTTGACGCCGGGCACGTGGAACGACCGACGCGTCTGCCTCCTCCCCGCGCCTCCCGGTGAGGCGCCGACCCGCTTCCCCGCACGGAAAGTCGGCCTCGCCGACCTCCCGGTCCGCGGTCGTGGGCGGATGCCGGGATTCCGTGCTCCGGCTCCTACACCTCCTCCTCTTCGGGGACGCGGCGTTCGACGCCGATCTTCGCGTGCTCGAACCCGTCCTCATCGACGAGGACCGGGCGGCCTCCGAGAAGGGCCCCACGCATACGCGCGCAGGGCCCGTGGACGCGGCCGGGCCCCTTCCCGCCGGTCCCCGCCCGCCGGTCACGGCGGGTCGGCCGGTCCGCTCGCACCGCGGAGGCGGCCGACTCGGGTGGCTGCTGCGGGGGAAGTCGGACCCGCCGACTTTCCGTGCGCCCGCCCGCCATCCGCCGGTAAGAAACCGTTCAGCCGCATCCACCCGGTGCGATCAGGGAAAGAGACCCCTCACGGGGTACGGGACACCCCGGCCAGGGAGGGCACCGCCATGGCGTCAGGGCAGGAGCTGGAAACCGCCGCGCGCGCACACGGCACGGCGCGCGGAGCGGCACACGGCGCGGCGCACGGCGACGGGCCGCCGTGGCCGGGCAGCTGGCAACCGCTCGGCGCCCGGTTCCGCACCGAGCCGGACGGCCTCCGCGGCACCAACTTCGCGCTCTGGGCGGCCGGCGCCGAGGCCGTGGAGCTCTGCCTCTTCGACGAGGACGACCGGGAGACCCGGCACCGGCTCACCGAGCAGGACTTCCAGGTCTGGCACGGCTTCGTCCCGGGCGTGCTCCCCGGCACCCGGTACGGCTTCCGCGTGCACGGCCGCTGGGACCCGTGGACCGGCGCCCGCTGGAATCCGGCCAAGCTGCTGCTCGACCCGTACGCCCGCGCCGTCGACGGCTGTTACACCTCCCACGACGCGGCCTGCGCCGCCGCCCGCGGCTGGCCCGAGGCGGAGGTCGCCGACACCGTCCGGGACAACCGCGACTCGGCCCCGTACGTGCCCAGATCCGTCGTGGTCCAGGACGACGACGACTGGTACGACGACCACCGCCCGAAGACCCCGTGGGCCGAGACCGTCCTCTACGAGGTGCACGTGCGGGGCTTCACCCTCCGCCACCCCGGGGTCCCGCCCGAACTGCGCGGCACCTACGCCGGTCTGGCGCACCCGGCCGCCGTCGCCCACCTCACCGGCCTGGGCGTCACCGCGGTCGAACTGCTGCCCGTCCACCAGCACGTCAGCGAGGACCACCTCCAGGCCCGCGGGCTGGTGAACTACTGGGGCTACAACACCGCCGCCTACTTCGCCCCGCACGCCGGCTACTCCGCCGCAGGCTCGCGCGGCGGCCAGGTGGGCGAGTTCAAACGGATGGTGCGCGCGCTGCACGCGGCCGGGATCGAGGTGATCCTCGACGTGGTCTACAACCACACCGCGGAGGGCGCCGAGCTCGGCCCCTCGCTCTCGCTGCGCGGGATCGACAACTCGGGCTACTACCGCCTGCCGCCCAACCGCCCGCGCGGCTACGCCGACTACACCGGCTGCGGGAACACCCTGGACACCCGCCGACCGCAGGTGATCCGGCTGATCACCGACTCGCTGCGGTACTGGGTCACCGAGATGGGCGTGGACGGCTTCCGATTCGACCTGGCGGCCGCGCTGGCCCGGGGCGGCGACGCCGTCGACATGGACCACCCCTTCCTCGCCGCCGTCGCCCAGGACCCGGTCCTGAGCCGGGTGAAGCTGATCGCCGAGCCCTGGGACGTCGGCCCCGGCGGCTACCAGGTCGGCGGTTTCCCACCGCTGTGGGCCGAGTGGAACGACCGCTACCGGGACACCGTGCGGGACTTCTGGCGCGGCGCCCGCCCGGACGTCCGGGAGCTGGGCTACCGGCTCACCGGCTCCTCCGACCTCTACCAGCGCGGCGGGCGGCGGCCCTACGCATCGGTCAACTTCGTGACGGCCCACGACGGCTTCACCCTGCGCGACCTCGTCTCGTACGACCGCAAGCACAACGAGGCCAACGGCGAGGCCAACCGGGACGGCACCGACGACAACCGGTCCTGGAACCACGGCGCCGAGGGCGAGACCGCCGACCCGGCCGTCAACTCCCTGCGGCAACGCCAGCTGCGCAACCTGACGGCCACCCTCCTGCTCTCGGCCGGCGTCCCGATGCTCACCGCCGGCGACGAGTTCGGCCGCACCCAGGGCGGCAACAACAACGCCTACTGCCAGGACAACGAGGTCGGCTGGGTGGACTGGTCGCTGCTGGCCGACCCGGCCTGGCGCGGGCTGTACGAGTTCACCGCGCGCCTCGTCCGGCTGCGGCGCGCCCACCCGGTGCTGCGGCAGCGGGCGTTCTTCTCCGGCCGCGCCCCCGCCCCCGGCGGCCAGCCGGACCTGGCCTGGTTCACCGCGCTCGGCAAGGAGATGACCGAGGCCGACTGGTTCACCCCGACCGCCGGTCTGGGCATGCTGCTCTCGGGCGCGGCGATGTCCGAGCGGGACCGGTACGGCCGGCCCCTGCGCGACGACAGCTTCCTCCTGCTGCTCAACTCCGGGCCCGAACCGGTCACCTTCACCCTGCCCGGGGAGCCCTGGGCGGCGCCCGGCGCACGGTACGAGACGGTCGTGGAGACGGCGGCGGACGACACCGGCACGCACCTCCCGCAGGACGCGGTCGTCCTGGCCGGACGCTCGCTGCGGCTGTTGCGGACACCGGACGGAGGCGGCCGCCCGTCCGGGCCGTCCGACGGCGCCTGACCCCGGACGCCCCTCCGCCCCCGGAGGCCACGGAGAGCCGGGGAGAGCCGGGGAGGCCCACCGAGGGTCACCCGTCACCCCGTCACCGGAGCCGCCGGAGCACCACGGCCGGAACACCGCCGCCGCCGGGTCCGTGGCCGGTATTCGACGACAGGTCCGAAAAACCGGATGAGAAATGACGGTCACCCGGCCTACCCTCACGGCGATGGCCGAGAACCAGACTCCCGACTCCGCGCCCGCCCACCGGTCGACGGTGCGCTCACTGCTGCGCCTGTGGCCCTACGTCCGCCCGATCCGCGCCCGGCTGGCCATCTCGGTCAGTGCCGCACTGCTCGCCGCGTTCAGCGTGCTCCTCGTCCCGATCGTGCTCGGACGGATCGTCGACGGGCCGATCGCCGAGCACGACCTCGGCGGGCTCTGGCCGCTGGTCGGCCTGCTGCTCGTGCTGGGCCTCGCCGAAGCTGCCCTCTTCTACACCCGCCGGGTGGTGCTGGCCAGACCGCTGTCCAGGGTGGAGACGGCGATGCGCGGCGACCTCTTCGCCAAGCTCCAGCGGCTGCCGGTCTCCTTCCACGACCGCTGGGGCTCCGGCCAGCTGCTCTCCCGCGCCACCTCCGACATGTACACCATGCGGCTGTTCCTGGCGTTCCCGCTGGTCTTCCTGATCGTCAACTCGGTCACCTTCCTCGCCGGCACCGGCCTGATGTTCACCCAGGACTGGCGGCTCGCCCTGATCGCGCTCGTCCCCGTGGTGCCGCTGTTCCTGCTCACCCGCCGCTTCGAGTCCGGCTACTCCGGTGCCGCCCGCCTCGCGCAGGACCAGAACGGCGACCTCGCGACCGTCGTCGAGGAGTCCGTCCTCGGCATCCGCATCCTCAAGGCCTTCGGCCGCCACCGCTCGATGGCCGAGCGCTTCCGCGACCACTCGCGGGACCTGCGCCGCACCGAGCTGAAGAAGGCCGGACTGCTCGCCAACCTCTGGGCGCTCATCGTCGGGCTGCCCGAGCTGGCCCTCGGCTGCGCCCTCGCCGCCGGCGCCTACCTCGTCGCCCACGACGAGCTGAGCGCCGGCACCCTGGTCGCCTTCCTCTCGACCGCGCTCGCGCTGCGCTGGCCGGTCGAGTCGCTGGGCTGGCTGCTCGGGTACGCCAACGAGGCCGCGACCGCCACCGACCGGTTCTTCGAGGTCATGGACGAACCCGAGACCGAGGCCGGCGCCCCCGGGGCCGACCTCGCCGCAGCCACCACCACGGCCGCCGCCAAGGCCGCCGGAGTCGACGGCATCCGGCTCACCGGCGTCCGCTTCCGCTACCCCGACGCCCCCGCCGACACCCCCGACCTGCTCCGCGGCATCGACCTGCACATCCGCAGCGGCGAGACGATGGCCCTGGTCGGCGCCACCGGCAGCGGGAAGACCACGCTCACCGCCCTCCTCCCCCGGCTGTACGAGGCCACCGGCGGCACCATCACCCTGGACGGCCGGGACATCCGCGAGCTCGACCGGACCCGGCTGCGCGAGCTGGTCGCGGTGGCCTTCGAGGAACCCACCCTGTTCTCCGCCACCGTCCGGGAGAACGTGCTGATGGGCGCTCCGGGCGCCGGGGACGACCGCCTGCACGCCGCGCTCGCCACCGCCCAGGCCGGCTTCGTCGAGAAGCTGCCGGAGGGCGTCGGCACCGAGGTCGGCGAGCAGGGCCTGAGCCTCTCCGGCGGCCAGCGCCAGCGGCTCGCCCTGGCCCGCGCGGTGGTCGGCGATCCGGCCTTCCTCGTCCTGGACGACCCGCTCTCCGCGTTGGACGTGCACACCGAGGCGCTGGTCGAACGCGCGTTGCGCCAGGTCCTCGGCTCCGCGACCGCCCTGGTGGTCGCCCACAGGCCGAGCACCGTCATGCTCGCCGACCGGGTGGCGGTGCTCGCCGACGGCCGGATCGAGGCGGTCGGCACCCACCAGGAGCTGCTGCACGGCTCCCCGCACTACCGCGAACTGATGTCGGGCGAGGCCGCCCTCGTCCCCGAGGGGAGCACCGCCCGATGACCACCACCGTCGAACCCGCCGGCCGGAAGGCGGGCGATACCGGGACGGCCGATCCGAAGGCCGCCGACCCGAACCCGACCGACGCCGAGGCCCCCGGCAGGACGTCGGTGGACGCGAAGTCGGTGGACGTGAAGTCCGCCGGCACGAAGTCCGCCGGTCCGGGCGCCCCGGGCGACGAGGAGGAGCTGCCGCCCCCGCCGGCCGACGAGGAGGACATCCCCGTCCCGCCGGGCGCACCCGGGGTGCTGCTCCGCTCGCTGCTCGGCCCGCACCGGGGCCGGGTGGTCGCCGCCATGGCGGTGATCCTGCTCCAGCAGGCCGCCCTCCAGGCCGGACCGCTGCTCGTCGCGGTCGCGATGGACCGCGGCATCCCCGCGCTGCGCGACGACGACGCCGGACCGCTGATCGCGGTGATCGGCGCGTACCTGGGCTGCGCGCTCCTGGGCACCGTGCTCCAGTGGACGTTCATCAAGATCAGCGCCCGGGTCAACCAGGACATCCTGCTGGAGCTGCGCGGCCGGATCTTCCGGCACGCCCAGCGGCTCAGCCTCGACTTCCACGAGCGCTACACCTCGGGGCGGATCATCTCCCGGGCCACCAGCGACGTGGACGCGCTGCGAGAGCTGCTCTCCGAGGGGCTCCAGGAGCTGCTCACCGTCTTCCTCTCGGTCTGCTCGATCTCGGTCATCCTGCTGGTGCTCGACTGGCGGCTCGGCCTGGTCACGCTGGCCTCGTTCCTGCCGCTCTGGCTGGTCGCCCGGTCGTTCCGGCGCCGTTCGCGCCGGGTCTACCGCCGCTCGCGCACCTCGGCGGCCTCACTGATCGTCCGTTTCACCGAGACGATGAACGGCATCCGCCCGGTGAAGGCGTTCCGCCGCGAGCGGGCCAACGACGCCGCCTTCGGCGTGGTGAACCGCCAGTCGGCGACCGCCACCGCGGACGGCCTCCTGGAGATCGCCCGGTACGTCGGCCTCTCCCGCGGTACCGCCAACGTCTGGACCGCCGGGACGGTGCTGCTCGGCGCCTACCTGGTGACCGACGGCAGCGTGGCGCTGGGCGTGCTGACCGCGTTCGTGATCTACCTGCGCCGGCTGTACGACCCGATCGACCAGCTGGCGATGTTCCTGAACAGCTACCAGTCGGCCGCCGCCGCGCTGGAGAAGATCGCCGGACTGCTGGCCCACGAGCCGACCGTCGCGGAGCCGGCCGAGCCGAAGGAGCTGCCCGCGACGTCCTCCCTGGGCCGCGAGGTGCACTTCGAGAAGACCCGGTTCGCGTACCGCACCGGCAAGGAGGTGCTGCCGCCCTTCGACCTGGTGCTGCCCGCCGGCCGGACCGTCGCCGTGGTCGGTGCGACCGGGGCCGGCAAGTCGACGGTGGCCAAACTGCTCGCGCGGTTCTACGACCCGACCGAAGGCCGGATCACCCTGGACGGGGTGGACCTGCGCGACCTGGCCGGCCCCGAGCTGCGGCGCGGGGTGGTGATGGTGACCCAGGAGTCCTTCCTGTTCTCCGGCACGGTCGCGGAGAACATCGCGATCGGCCGGCCCGGCGCCACCCGGGACGAGGTCGAGGAGGCCGCCCGGGCGATCGGCGCGCACGCCTTCATCGCCGAGCTGCCGGACGGCTACGACACCGACGTGCGCAAGCGCGGCGGGCGGATCTCGGCCGGCCAGCGCCAGCTGGTCGCCTTCGCCCGCGCCCTGCTCGCCGACCCGGCGGTGCTGATCCTGGACGAGGCGACCAGTTCGCTGGACGTGCCGGGCGAGCAGGCGGTGCAGCGGGCGATGCGCACCGTGCTGGCGGGCCGGACGGCCGTGATCATCGCGCACCGCCTCTCCACCGTGGAGATCGCCGACCGGGTCCTGGTGATGGATCAGGGCCGGATCGTCGAGGACGGCACGCCGCGCGAACTGATCGACGGCGCCGGCCGCTTCGCGGAGCTCCACCAGGCCTGGCGGGACAGCCTGGTCTGACTCCGACCTGCCGCCCCCTTCGAAGCCCGTAAGAGACCCTGGACCCTTTCATCCATTACCGAAAGGGTCTAGAGTCGTTTCCGGGCCTTACCGATCCGTGTTCGGGACCGAAGGAGCGACCATGGTCGACCGACAGCACTGGGAGCAGTGGCAGCGCAGCTGGGACCGCCAGCAGGAGTGGTACCTGCCCGACCGCGAGGAGCGGTTCCGGGTGATGCTCGACGTCGTCGAGGCGGTGACCGGCCCCGAGCCCCGCGTCCTCGACCTCGCCTGCGGGACCGGCAGCATCACCGAGCGGCTGTTCGCCCGGCTGCCCGGCGCCGTCAGCGTCGGCGTCGACCAGGACCCGGCGCTGATGACCATCGCCCGCGGTGTCCTCGGCGACGACCGGCGGTTCACCCTCGTGACCGCCGACCTCAAGGACCCGGAGTGGGCCCGGGCGCTGCCGCCCGGGTCGTTCGACGCCGTGGTGACCGCGACCGCCCTGCACTGGCTGCCCACCGACGACCTGGTCCGGCTCTACGGCGATCTCGCCGGGCTGGTCCGGCCCGGCGGCGTCTTCCTCAACGCCGACCACACCCCCGAGGCGTCGATCCCGCTGCTCAGCGCCGCCGACGCGGCCCTCCGGCACCGGCGCCAGGAGCGCGAGGCGGCCGAGGGCGTCCTCGATTGGGAGGGCTGGTGGATCGCCGCCGCGGCCGACCCGCTGCTCGCCGAGCAGGTGGCCGCGCGGAACGCGATGTACGGGTCGCACGCCGACGGCGCGTCGCATCCGGCAGGCTGGCACACCGGGCGGCTGGTCGAGGCCGGGTTCCGCGAGGCCGGGGTGGCGTGGCGCTCCGTCAGTGACGCCCTGGTCGCGGCGGTCCGCTGAGGCCGCGCACGGCGGGTCCCCGGCCACCGCCGGGCCGTCGGCCGCGGCCCCCGGCCCGGCGGTGAGCCAC
>NZ_JBEXNT010000140.1:0-24548 GCF_040611255.1 Kitasatospora sp. NPDC002965
CGGGGGCCCGGGGCGGGCCCCCCCCCCCCCGCGCGGGGGCCGCCCCCAAACGCGCCCCCCCCCCCGCGCCCGGGGGGGCGGGGGCCCCCCCCCCCGGGGGCCCCCCGTCCGCCCTTGGAAACGTGGTCGTGCGGGCGCGGGTGTCCTGACGCCGCGGCGTCAGCCCCGGCGGGGGTCGTCCCGGCCGTCGGGCGCGGGCGGTGCGCCCTCGCCGGTCATCCGGGCCTGAGGCGTCTCCCGCACGGGCGCGTCGCCGGTCCCGCCGACCGGGCCGCCACCGGCGGCCGGGGTGTCCGCGCCGCCGACCGGGCCGCCGCTGCCGTCCGGCGCCAGCCGGCCGCGCCAGCCGCCGGTCTCCCGACCCTGCTCCTCGATGAAGCCCTTGAAGCGCTTCAGGTCGCCCTTGACCTGCCGGTCCAGGACGCCGAGCATCGCGCCGGCCTTCTCGGCCATGCCGTGCGGCTCGAACTCCATGGCCAGACTCACCGTGGTGTGCGAGTCGTCGATGCGGTGGAACGTCACGACGCCCATCTGCTGGACGTCACCGCCCACCGTGCGCCATGCGATCCGCTCGTCGGGGAGCTGGTCGACGATCTCGGTGTCGAACTCTCGGCGGGCGCCTGCGACCTTCGTCGTCCAGTGGCAGTGCCGGTCGTCCGTCTGGCGGACCTCCTCGACTCCGTCCATGAAGCGCGGGAACTCCTCGAACTGCGTCCACTGGTTGTAGGCGTTGTGCAGCGGGACGTCCACGTCGATGGACTCCTTCACGGTGCTCACAACAGTCTCCTTCCGAATCGAGCGGCACAGCAGTTCCGTACCGTCGGAGCGCCTGCCCGCTGATCGGGCTGGTAATCAGACGAATCCGATGTCGCCCGACCGGACCGGCCCAGGAGGCGACGGCAGCGGGCCGCTCCCGCCCGGGAGACGGGGGGTCCCGGGACGGCGGCGGAGGCACGCGGCCCGCAGGTCAGCGGCCCACCTCACGGGCCCGGAAGTCCTCGACCGTCTCCCGGCGGATCAGCAGGCGGGCCCGGCCGTCACGGACGGCGGCGACGGCCGGGCGGCCGACCAGGTTGTAGCCGGAGGCCATCGAGAGCTGGTACGCGCCGGCCGCCGGGACGGCCAGCAGGTCACCGGCGCGCAGGTCGGCGGGCAGCCGGGCGTCCCGGACCAGGACGTCGCCCGCCTCGCAGTGCCGACCGACCACGTCGGCCCGGGCCGGCGGGGCGTCGGAGGGCCGGCCCACCAGCCGGACGGTGTAGGGCGAGCCGTAGAGCGAGGGCCGCGGGTTGTCGCTCATGCCGCCGTCGACGGCGGCGAAGACCCGGCCGTCGGCGGTGTGCTTCACCGACAGCACGCGGTAGACCGCCACCCCGGCCGGCCCGACGATCGCGCGGCCCGGCTCGACCACCAGACGCGGCACGGCGAGGCCGGACTCGGCGCAGCGGGCGGCCAGCCGGGCGGTCACCCGGTCGGCGAAGTCCGCGGGGTCGAGCTCGTCGTCCCCCGGCAGGTACCGGATGCCGTGGCCGCCGCCGAGGTCCAGCTCGGGCAGTTCGACGCCGTGGCGGGCCCGTACCCCGGCCAGGAACCGCACGACGGTGTCCACGGCGGCGAGGTAGGGCTCGACCTCGGTGATCTGGGAACCCAGGTGGCAGTGGAGGCCGGCGAGGTCGAGGCCGGGCTGGGCCAGCACCCGGGCGACGGCGTCGGCCGCGTCGCCGCCGTCGATCGGGAAGCCGAACTTCTGGCCGCCCACGCCCGTGCGCACGGCCTCGTGATGACCGGCGGCGATCCCGGGGACCACGCGGACCAGCACCCGCTGCGGGGTGTCCGCCGCCACCAGGGCCGCCAGCCGGGAGATCTCCGAGGGCCCGTCGATGACGATCCGGCCGACCCGGAGGCGGCGGGCGAGCCTCAGCTCCTCCGGGGTCTTGGCGTTGCCGTGCAGCACGATCCGCCGGGCCGGGAAGCCCGCCGCGACCGCCAGCCGGAGCTCACCGGCCGAGCAGACGTCCAGCCCGAGCCCCTCCTCGGAGACCCAGTCGGCCATCGCGCTGCACAGGAAGGCCTTGGCCGCATAGAGCACGTCGGCCTGCGGCAGGGCCTGCCGGAAGGCGCGGGCACGGGCACGCACCTCGGCCTCGTCCAGGACGTAGAGGGGGGTGCCGAAGCGGTCGGCGGCCTCGGCCAGGGACACGCCCCCGACCGTCAGGTCCCCGCCGCGTCCCGGGCGCGCCGAGGCCGGCCAGGGTCCGGCGCCGACCGCTTCGGCCGCTCCCGTCCGGCCGACCGCCGAGGGGCCGGAGGGTCGGACGGGAGCGGCGGCCGGAGCGGCGCCGGGCGCGGGGAGGGCCGCGAGCGGGACCGCGAACGGGGCGGTGGCAGGGGCGGTGAACGGGGCGGTGACCTGCTTCGTCATGGCGTACGGCTCCTGCTGTCAGGGTCTCGGGGTGCGGCGGGGCGGGCCTCGCGGGGGGCTGCGGACGGCGTCAGTCGACGTACCACATGGCGATCCGGCAGTGCGCCGCACGCCCGCGCGGCCGCCGGTCGGCGTCCACGGCCTCGTCCGCGCCCGGACCCGTCGTCGGCCCCGCGCCCGTGTCTGCGCCCTCCCCCTCGCCCTCGCCCTCGCCCCGGACCGGGCGGATCTCACGGGCCGGAGCCCGGTCGGCACGGCGCGCCGGGACGTTCCGGCCGGTCCCGTACGGCGGCCTCGCGACGGTGACGGCGGTGGCGACGGCCTGGATCTCGCTCATGGGGGGCGTCCTTCCGGTGGGGTCGCGGGCACCGGTCGGGGGCCCGCAGTTCCAGTGGAGACCCGCCGCGGGCCGGGCGCCGCCCCCTTGACGCACGGTCTACGCCCACCGGCCCGTCCTTGACGCCTTCCTGACGCCCGACGGCGCGGACGGGTGCGCCGCCGCCGGTCAGGGGCGCGGGGTGCGGAGCGCGGCGACCCGTTCGTCGCCCGGTGCCGCCCAGGTGAAGCGGTCGTGCTCGTCGCTGAGGGCGACCGGCTGCCCGGCGGGGACCCGGGCGGTGAAGACGTGCCGGCGCGCACGGAGGCCGTGGACGGTCGTGAAGTCGACGGCCCCGGCGTATCCCGTGAACTCGGCACCGGCGATGCCCGTCTCCTCGGCGAGTTCGCGCCGGGCGCCGTCCTCGACGTCCTCGCCCTCGTCGACGCTGCCGCCGGGGATCTCCCAGATCCCGGCCGGGATCTCGTCCGGGGAGCGGCGGACGAGCAGGATCCGTCCCTCCGGGTCGGTGACGATCACGCCGACGACGGGGTACAGGATCCCCGCGTCGGGGGCGTCGGCCCGGTCCGCGGCGCGCCGCTCGGTGCCGGTGTGTCGCTGGGTTTCGGTCCCGGCCCGCTCCTCCGGCGTCACCGATTCCGCGCCGGTCTCCGCCGGTCGGGCCCAGGGCTCGGGCCCGTCGAGGTCCGCTGCGTCGGGACGCTCGCCCGTGTGCCGTCGCCGTGCCATGTGCGCCGCCGTCCCCCGTCGGTTCGCCTTCGCCGATCATGCCGGATCCGCGCGCGGGGCGGTAGTGGCTGCCCGCAGGGCCGTGGGCAGGTGCGGGGACGTACCGGAGGCACCGCACGGGGGTGCGCCGGGGTGCGCGGTGGGGTCGGACGCGGACCAGGGCCGGGCGCCGAGGCCGCCGCCCGGGCCCGGCGTCCGGCGTCCGGCGTCCTCGCGCGACGTACCGGACGCCCGATGCCCGATGCCCGAAGGTGCAGCCGCGCCCGTGCGGGGAATTCAGACCTGCCTACCCCTTCACGCACACACCTTCCGTTCCCGGACCGCGTCTGAAAAGATCGTCCGCTATCCGGTGACCGCTGTGCCGTGCGCCCCTGCCGGACGGGGCCGCCGCCGTCGAAACGTGGCCGCCCGGCGGCGCCCCGTGGAGGAGATGTGACCACCAAGGCCGGCGCCACCGCGCCCGTCCCGACCGACGCCCACCGGCCCGCGCCCTGGGTCCGCACCCGGCTGCGCTCGGCCCCCGTCGCCTCCCTGCTCACGGCCGTGCTCACGCTCCTCACCGTCTTCCTCGCGGTGGCCCTCCCGCGCGCCGCCGACCGGGGCGCGGACGGCGCGCTGCGGCAGTTCGTCCTGGACCGCGGCGTCAACGGGACCACCCTGCAGGCCGGCGTCGCTCCGCGGCCCGGCGAGGACGGCGCCCGACTCGACGCCCTGCGCGACCGGTTGGTCGAACAGATCACCCCGAACCTCCCGCTCACCCGGGACGGCGAGAACTACGGCACCCGCGCCCGGATCGACCGGCCGATGCTGAACGAGGGGTACGACCGCCCGCACGGCGACGCCCCCGTGCTCTCCGTGCTCTACCTGCACGGCCTGGCCGAACACGCGACCCTGACCGAGGGCGTCTGGCCCGGCCCCTCGGCACCGGGCGAGCCCCTGCCCGTCGTCCTCAGCCGGGCCGCCGCCGAGACCGTCCACGCCGGGATCGGCGACCTCGTCGACAACGGCGGCCCGGCCCGCGCCCGGATCGTCGGGCTCTACCGCGCCGACGACCCCGACGACCGTTTCTGGGAGGTCCTCACCTGCCCGGAACGCGCCTGCCTGAAGATCCGGGAGGACGGCAGCATCCGGTGGGTGACCAGCGGGTTCACCGGTGGCGAGAACCTGTCCGCGCTGGCCGCCTGGGGCGAGGGCGGGGAGAACTTCTGGCGCCTGCCCATCGACCCCCACGCCCTGCGCGCGGACCGGCTCGCCGAGACGCGCTCCGCGCTCGCCTCGTACCTGTCCGGGCCCGGCTCCCTCAAGGTCGCCGAGGTGACCGACCGGCCCGAGCTCCAGTTCAGCACCTTCCTGACCGAGGTCCTCGCCGGCGCCACCACCCGGTACGAGGCCGCCGCCCCGCTCGCGGCGATCGGCCCGGCCGGCGTCGCGGGCGTCGCCACCGTGGTGCTCTGCCTGGCCGCAGCCCTCGCCGCCGACCGGCGCGCCGCCGAGATCCGGCTGCTCCGGGCCCGCGGTGGTTCACGCCCGGGCATCCTGCTGCGGCTGCTGGGCGAGGGCGCGGTGACCGTCCTGCCCGCCGCCGCCGTCGCCACCGCACTCGCGCTGACGCTGCTGCCCACCCCCCGGTGGGGCGCGGCCGTACTCGCGGCCGTGACCGCCACCCTGCTCGCGGTCCTGGCCTTCCCGGTCCGGGCCGTCCTCCCCCTGGGCCGGGCCCGCACCGCCGCCGGTGGGAACGGCCGGCGGCGGATCGTCGGCGAACTCGCCGTCCTGGCCGTCACCGTCGCGGCCGTGGTCGAGGTCCGCCGGCGCGGCCTCGCCCCCGGTACCGGCACCGACCCGCTGCTGGTGACCGCGCCCCTGCTGCTCGCGCTCACCGGCGGCCTGCTGCTGGCCCGCGTCCAACCGCTCGTGGCCGGCCGGCTGGCCCTGCTCGCCCGGCACGGCCGCGGTCTGACCGGCTTCCTCGGCCTCGCCCGGGCCACCCGCGACGCCTCGGGCCGCCACCGGCCGGCGGTGCTGGCACCTCTCGCCCTGCTGCTGGCCGTCAGCACCGCCGGTTTCGGAACCACCGTGCTCGCCACCCTCGACGGCGTCCGGCTGCAGGCGGCCCGGACGGCCGTGGGCGGTGATGCCGCGGTGTCCGTCCCGCTCGACGCCACCCTCCCGGCGGCGTTCACCTCGGCCGCCTCGGCCATGCCCGGCGTGCGGGCCTCGACCGCGGTCCGGGTCGAGGGGCAGACCTACGTCCTGCGCTCCGGCCGGACGGCCCTCCAGGTCACCCTGGTGGTGGCCGAGCCCGCCGCGTACGCCGAGATCGCCCGGACGACCGGCGCCGGCACCTTCGACCCCGCCGTGCTGGCCGGCCCGCACGGCGGCCCCGACACCCCGGTGCCCGCGCTGGTCAGCACGGGCCTCGCCGGGGAACTGTCCGACGGCCCGCAGCGGTTGCGCGTCCCCGGCGGCGAACTGCTCACCGGCGTCGTGGGTCGCGTCGACGCCACTCCCGCGATCCCGGACGCCGTCCGCGCGTTCGTCGTCGTGCCCGCGGGACCCTCCGTCGCACGGGTTCCCGCGCTCGCGGGGGCCACCAGCTGGCTCGCCGCCGGCGACATCGACCCGGGCCGGCTCAGGTCCCTGGTCATGGAGCGCGGCCTCACCGAGGTGACCGGCGTGGCCGGGCTCCTGCGCGAGGAGGCCCGGGCCGTCAGCGAGGACCCGGACAAGGTGCCCGCCGGGTACACGGTGCGCACCAGCGGCGAGGTGGACGCCGAACTCGCCGCCGACCCGCTCCAGCGCTCCGCCGCGCGGCTGTTCCGGTCCGCGGTCGCCGCCGGGGCCGGATTCGCGCTGCTCGCCGTCCTGCTGACGCTGCTGCGGGCGTCCCCCGACCGCGCGGGGCTGCTCGCCCGGCTGCGCACCATGGGTCTGCGCCCCCGCCAGGGGCTGGCGCTGATCATCACCGAGACGATCCCGCAGACCCTGGCGGCGGCGGTGTGCGGCGGGGTGGTCGCGGCGGCGGCGGTCGGACTCCTCGGCCCGGCGTTCGACCTGTCGCTGCTGGTCGGCTCCGAGGCCCGCGGCTCGCTCACCCCGCTCCTGATGCCGGTGCTGCTGCCCACCGCGGGCCTGGCCCTGCTGATCTGTGCGGGGGTGGTCCTGGAGGCGTTCGTGTCCGGCCGGCGTCAGATCGCCACCGAGCTGAGGGCGGGAGACCGGCCGGCCGCGTGAGCGTGGCGCTGCCCGAAGGGATCACGGCGACCACCACGTCACGAACGAACAAAAAGGCCGCCTTCGCAATCTCTGCGAAAACGGCCCACACCCTGCATTGACGCTGAACAACAGGATTTGTCACCTGCGCCCCCCGGCATCTCGGTAATCCCGTCATCTCCCGGCCGAACGGCTGGGCTGGGATTTCGCGATCACGAGTCGCAGAATCAGGGCTCCTGCTCCACCAGTCTGCACATGATCCTCCTCGCGATTGCGTCCTGCCGGTAAGTTCTCCGGCACCTTCCAGGTTACTCCGGAAAAGCGCGCATTCGGTCCTGCCAGGTGCCCGAATTCCGTCGTACGGGCTCGCGGCCACGACGGATCGTCCGACCGGGCCGCCCGGAACAGGCACAGGCCGGGCGGCCGACAGCCCCGGAATCCGGCCCGGTTCGGGTGTCGCGAGACGGGAGACGATGCGGCGCCGAGACATGGAGGACGCCGGTGACGCGCTCGTGGATCCGCGTGGAGCACGGCGGGGAAACCGGTCGCGGCAGAGGACCGCCGCAGGGCGCCGGGGTGTCCGTGACGGAATTCGCGCGGGCCGGCGCCGAGACGCCGTGGTGGACCGCTCGGAGGGATTCGGTGGGCGTGCTCCGAAAAGTGCCGCATCCGGCACGGGAGTTCGCAGACGACGGATCGATCTCGTCCGGCGGCGCCCACCACCCCCGGCGACCGCCCGCGAAGCGGCCGGACCGGTCACCGGAGGCGTCCCACCGTGAAGGGCGTCCGCAGGCCGCGGGTGAGTCCGAGGGCGGTGCACCGGCGGCAGCGGCAGGCCCGGGCGCGGGAGGATGCGACCGCCTCGACCCCCGCACTCGCCGAGTGCATGCGAACAACACCCTGTTGATTCCGGCGCCGCCCCCCGGGGACCGCCACTGACCTGGGGCCCCTCCCGACGGGCGGCCTTTCTGTCGCCCGTCGCACGACCGGTACCGCGTCCGCGCCCCCTTGACCGGCGGTCAAGTGGTTCAAGTAATGTCGCCAGCCGGGGCCAGGCGCTCCGGATTTCTTTCGTGCTCAACCACGCGTCCCCGCTCATGATCCGTATCTACGGCTGGAGTACACGGCGATGACCGCGGCAACCGAGATCGGCGCTCGCTTCGCGTACCGCGTCTACCACTCACTTCTCCGCACCGAGAACGGCGGCATATGCCACGAAGAAATTGCCGATAACCTCGGCCTCGAACTCGACCAGGTCCACGAAGCCGTGGAGTGGCTGACCGGGAACGGCCTCCTCGACCGGGACTCGACCACCCCGGTCGCCACCCCGCAGAGCGTCCTGAGACGCCTGTTCGCCGATCAGCAGGAACGCATCACCGAACTCACCCGCACCAACGACCTGATCGCCGACCTGACGAACGGGTTCCTGACCATGCCGGCGTCCGAGCGGGAGGGCCTGGCGGTCGAGGTCATCGCGTCCAGGGACCAACTGCGCCGAAGACTGGGGGACCTGCACGCGTCCAGCAGGTACGAGGTGTCGCTGATGCTGCCGACGCTGACCGAACAGGAGTCCCTGGAACTCTGCCTCCGCGAGGACGTCGAGCTGCTCAGACGGGGAGTCCGCTACCGGCTCATCGCGCCGTCCTCGGCCCTCGACAGCCCGGCCGCCACCGCGTACGTGAGTGCACTCCAGGAGTCCGGCGCCGAGATCAGGACCGCCGAGTCGCTGCCGCTGCGCCTGGTCATCCTCGACCAGGAGAAGGTCGCCACCCAGTCGCACCTCGAAGGGCTGCGCCGGAACGTGGTGATCAACGGCGGCCTGCTGGCCCAGATCTTCACCCGGGTCTTCGAGCACAGCTGGTCCACCGCCGCACCGTACACCCGCCGGCGCAGGACCACCGGTTCGGCGCCGGTCCTCACCGACACCCACAGGCTGGTGCTGCGCATGATGGCCGCCGGGGCCACCGACAAGTCCATCGCCCGTCATCTCGGGTACTCCGACCGGACGGTGCGGCGTTTCGTCGCCGACATCCTCCGCGTTCTGGAGACGGACAACAGACTCACGGGCATGGTGCGGGCCACCCGGCTCGGACTTCTCGAACAGGAAGCAATGGCACCGTGAAATCCGGGTGGCTCCCCGCTTCCGGCCGCGGCAGTCGCCATTCGTCGGAAACTCCCGTTCCGGAAAGTTCCCTTCCGGAAATCCTCCTTCCGGAAAAAGCCGTTCCGGAAAAGTCCGGCCCCGGGAGGGGCGTTCCGGAGACGGACGTTCCGGAGACGAACGCCCTCAGAGCAGTCCCCGTTCGAAGGCGATCCGCGCGGCGTCGAACCGATTCCTCCCGTCGAGCTTCCTCATCGCGCACGAGGTGAGGTTGCGAACCGTTCCCGTCGCCAGATAGAGCTCGCGGGCCACCTCCTTCACCGAGGCGCCCGTCGCGGTGAGCCGGAGTATCTCGCGCTCGCGGTTGCTCAGGACCTGATCGGCGACCGGCGCCCGGGGGGACGGCTGCGCGGACGCGGTCGCCCGGCCGCCCGCGGCGGCGGCCCGGATGGCGTCGACCAGGCGGGGGATCCTCGTCTGCTTCGGGATGACCCCGAGGACCCCCGCCGACACGGCACGGTCCACCAGAGCCCTGGTGGGCCGTGCCGTCATGATGACGACCCGGCAGTCGGGCAGCCGCTTGCCCAGCTCCCGCACCAGACGGAAGCCGCCCTGCGCGGTGCCCATCCCCAGCACGGCCACGTCGGGCCGCCGGCGCACCGCCATCGGGACGATCAGCGAGCTCCTGCTCACCGCGCCGACGACCTCGAAGTCGGACACGGCCGCGAGCACCTCGGCGATCGCCTCCAGGGGAAGCAGGTGCTCGTCGGCTATCAACACACGGATGGTCATCACTAGGTCCCCCCTGGGATCCCGTGAACGGAACTCATGGTGATCGATCCGGTCCGCGCCCAGTGTGTGGCCGGTCCTCCGGCCCCGTCGACGGATCCGGACGTCCGCGAGCGGACATGTCCTCAGCAGGACCGGCGGATCCGGGGCCTGCCTGCTGGACCTTTGCGGGTCTACGCGTGTCACTGGTGACCCTTCAACGTATCCCGGCTCCCCCGCCGACCCGACCTCCCCGGCGCATGGACGTGACAAGTGTCAGTAAAAGCAGGTCAAAGCCTTGTCCGCCGCAACCGGCCCGGACCACCATGCGCACTGGTGATCGACGGCCGTCGCGGTGTGCGTCCGCGCCGACGCCGGTCCGCCGTCCGCCCCGTGACCCCTCACCGCCGTCCGCATCGCCCCGCACGGGTACGCCGGCCCCCCGGCGTCCGCCCCCCAGGCACCGCACGACCGGCCCGACCGGGCCGCCTCTCCCCGCACGCGACGACCCTCACCCGCCGCACGCGCTCCGGGCCTCACCCGCCCGGGCCGGGCGACCTCACCGTACCCGGCCCGTCCCCGGCCCATCGCCCCCGGAGCGAGCCGACACGTGCCCGTCCGGACACCCGTCCGACGGACGCCTCCGTGCCCACGCACCCCGCTCGCCCATGCACCCCGCTCGCCCACGCACCTGCCCGCCCGCGCACCTGCCGCCCGGGGAGCCGGCTCCCGACCGAGCCGGCTCACCACGGATGCCGAGGAAGAGGACATGCACGCAGATCACGTGGTCCAGGACCCGACCCAGGCCCTGGCCGTCATCGGCATGGCAGGACGGTTCCCGGGAGCCCCGGACGTCGAGAGCTTCTGGCGCCTGCTGCTGGAAGAGGGCGACGCCATCCGCCCCGTCCCCGCCACCCGCTGGGACGCCACCGCGCAACTCGACCCGCAGCGGGAGATCCAGGCCGTCGGCGGATTCCTCGACGACGTCGACCGGTTCGACGCCACCTTCTTCGGGATCTCCCCCCGGGAGGCCGAGATGCTCGACCCCCAGCAGCGGCTGATGCTGGAGGCCGCGTGGCGGGCCCTGGAGGATGCCGGGACACCCGCCCGCACGCTGGCCGGCACCCGGACCGGCGTCTACGTGGGCGCGGGGTGGCACGACTACGAGCACGTCGGCCGGAAGAGCGGCAGCGGCGTCACCCAGCACACCGCCCCCGGCTACGCGCTCGACATGATCGCCGCCCGGGTCTCCTACTTCCTCGGGCTCACCGGGCCCAGCCTGGTCGTCGAGACCGGATGCTCCTCCGCGCTCGTGGCGGCGCACCTCGCCGCCCAGGCGCTCCGCGCCGGCGAGGTCGACGCCGCGATCGTGGGCGGCGTCGCCCTGATGCTCGATCCGACCGCGTCGATCGGCCTCACCCACTTCGGCGGGCTGTCGCCGGACGGCCGCTGCAAGGCCTTCGGCGCCGGGGCGAACGGCTTCGTGCGCGGCGAGGGCGTCGGCGCCCTGTACGTGAAGACCGTCGCCCGCGCGCTGGCGGACGGCGACCGGATCCACGGTGTCATCGCGGGCACCGCCGTGAACAACGACGGGGGCGGGCAGAGCGTCGTCTCGCCGAGCCCGGGGGGTCAGGAGCAGCTGCTCCGCGACGCCTACCGGCACTGGGGCATCCCGGCCGACCGGGTGGCGTACCTGGAGGCGCACGGCACCGGCACCGCACTCGGCGACCCCATCGAGGCCGGTGCGGCCGGCCGGGTCCTGGGGCAGGCCCGCAGCGCGGACGCGGGCCCGCTGCCCATCGGATCGGTGAAGACCAACATCGGCCACCTGGAGGCCGCCGCCGGCATCCCGGGGCTGTTCAAGGCCCTGCTCTCGCTCCGGCACGGGGTCGTGCCGCCGAGCCTGCACTCCGCCGAGCTCAACCCCGAGATCGCGTTCGACGAACTCAACCTGCGGGTCGTCCGGGAGCCCCTGCCGCTGCCGGCCCGGGACCAGGCCTTCATCGGGGTGAGCAGCTTCGGGTGGGGCGGCACCAACGCCCACGTGGTGCTGACCCGGGCGCCCGCCCCCGCACCCACCCCCGAGCACCCCGCGCCCTCGTCAGCCTCCTCCGCTTCCTCCCCCGGGCCGGGCGCACCGGTCCTGCTGCCGCTTTCGGCACACTCGGAACCGGCGCTGGCGCAGCGGGCCCGGGACCTTCGGGACGCGCTGGCCTCCGGCGCCCACCCGCTCCCGGCGCTCGCCGGCACGCTGGCCTGGCAGCGCGACCAGCTCCCGGTCCGGGCGGCCTTCACCGCCTCGGACGCCGCCGAGGCCGTCGCGCAGCTGGACCGGCTCGCCGCCGACCCCGGCTCCCCCGGGCCCGAGGTGTTCACCGGGCGCGCCGCGGACCGGGGCCGCACCGCCTTCGTCTTCCCCGGGCAGGGCTCGCAGTGGCACGGCATGGGCCGTGAACTCCTGGCGTCCGACCCGGTGTTCGCCGCGGTGATCCACCGCTGCGCCGAGGCCCTGGAGCCGTACGTCGACTGGGACCTGGTGCGGGTCGTGTCGGGCGAGGCCGGCGAGGAGTGGCTGTCGCGGATCGACATGCTGCAGCCGACCCTGTGGGCGGTCTCCCTGGGTCTGTGCGAGGTGTGGCGGGCGGCGGGCGTCGTCCCGGACGTGGTGATCGGCCACAGCCAGGGGGAGGTGACCGCGGCCACGGCGGCGGGCATCCTGTCGTACGAGGACGGCGCGATGGTGGTGGCCCGCCGCAGCGCCATCGCCCGGCGCACCTCGGGCCGGGGCCGGATGCTGGCGGTGGACCTCGACCTCGACGCCGCCAAGGCCGCGCTGTCCGGGTTCGAGGAGGGCGTGTCCCTCGCCGTGAACAACGGGCCCAACAGCTGCGTGCTCTCCGGGGACACCGAACTGGTCCTGGCGCTCCAGGAGTTGCTGGAGGCGGAGGGGACGTTCTGCCGCCTGGTCAACGTGGACTACGCCTCGCACAGCCCGCAGATGGACGAGCTGGAGGACGACCTGCTGGCGGCCCTGCGGACGGTGCGTCCGGGCCCGGGCGACGTCGAGCTGATGTCGACGGTGCGGGTGGCCTCGGTGGAGGGCCCCGAGCTGGACGCCCGGTACTGGATGGACAACCTGCGCCGGCCGGTGATGTTCGCCGACGCGATGGAGCGCCTCTTCGACACCGGTGTCACCCACGTCGTGGAGATCAGCCCGCACCCGGTGCTCGCCCCGTCCCTGGAACAGCTGGCGGCGCAGCGTCCGGTCCCGCCGCAGGTGCTGTCGACCCTGCGGCGCGACCGGAGCTCGTCGGAGCTGGTCCGGGAGGCGCTGGCCCGGGCCTATGTCAGCGGTCTCGAACCGTTCCACGGGCTGCCGCGGGACGCCTGGGCGCCGGTGCCGCCGTATCCGTGGCAGCGCACCTCCCACTGGGTGGAGACGGTCCGGCGACGCACGGCTCACGGCGCCGGGGACGACCTGGTGCTGATCCCCTCGACGGCCGAGCAGGGCGCCTGGAACGGGACGCTGGAGCTGGCCCCGGCGGACATCCCCTGGGTGCGCGACCACCGGGTGTACGACGCGGTGGTGCTGCCCGGCACGGGGATGCTGGAGCTGGCGCTGCGGACGGCGCTGGCGCGGACCGGCGGCCCGCACCGCACGCTCGCGGACGTCTCCTTCCACAGCGATCTGACGCTCACCGAGGAACCGGTGACGGTCGGTCTGGGCTGGCGGGACGACCTCACGGGCGGCGGCAGCTTCACCCTCTCCTCGCTGGAGGCGGGCGCGCACGGCTGGGTGCGGCACGCCACGGCACGGGTGCTGGCGGACGACACGGCCACGGGCGTGCCGGCCTTCCCCGGGCAGCTGCTGGGCCTGGCCGCCGTGCCGGCCGCGGAGTTCTACGCGGACTGCGCGGCGCGGGGGCTGAACTACGGTCCCGCGTTCCAGGGCGTGGTGGAGCTGCGCGGTGGCGCGGAGGAGAGCCTGGCGGAGGTCCGGCTGCCGGACGGCTGCCTGGCCGGCGGCCACCCGCACCGGCTCCACCCGGCGCTGTGGGACGGCGCGCTCCAGGCCTCCGTCCCGCTCTACCCGGGCGAGGAGGCGGCCGTCCCGGTCGGGGTGCACCGCGTCCACCTGCACCAGGACCTGGCCGGGCCGGTCACCGCGCTGTGGTCGCACGCGGTGCGGCGCGACCGGAGCAGGGTCGACCTGTTCCTGTTCGACGCGGACCGCCGGCCGCTGATGACGCTGGAGGGGCTCCGGATGCAGACCCTCGCGGCGACGGCCGACCCGTCCGTCGCGGACGCCGACCGGGTGCACCGGCTGGAGTACCGGCCGGAGGCCCGCGCGGACGCGGAGGGCGGCGGGGCCGCCGGGTTCACCGGCCGCTGGGCGGTCTGCACGGTCGGCGCACCCGGTGACCCGGCGGCCGGGGAGCTGGTCGGGGCCCTGGGTGCGCGGGGCGGCGGCGCCGTGGTCCGCACGGTCGCCGGCGAGGAGGCCGCGCGGACCGAGGCGTGGGCGCAGGAGCTGGGCTCGGTCGAGGAGTTGGGCGGGGTGGTCTTCCTGGCCCCGCGCGCCGACGCCGGACCGCGGGCCCGGCGCGAGGGCCTGGCGGCGCTGGCCGCGCTGGTCCGGGCCTGCACGTCCCGCCCGCTGGTCCCCCGGCTGGCCGTGGTCACGGCCGACGCGCAGCCCGTGCCGGCGGTGGCCGGTGACTGCGACCCCGGGGCGGCCCTCTACTGGGGCTTCGGCCGGGTGCTCCGCCGTGAGCACCCCGAGCTGCGGTCCGTGCTCGTCGACGTCGGGTCCGCGGACGGCGGCTGGTCGGCGGACTGCGCCGCGGAGCTGCTCGCGGCCGAGGGCGCGGACCAGGTGGTGCTGCGCGGTGGGGAGCGGCTGGTCGGCCGGCTGGTGCGGGGAGCGGGTACGCCGGAGGACGCCGGGCAGGACCCGGCGCGGCCGGCCTGGCGCTCCGTGGAGCAGCAGCCCTTCCGGCTCGCGCCCTCTCACCAGGGCACCTGGGACGGGCTGGCGTTCCGCCCGCTGGAGCGGCGCGCGCCCGGCCCCGGGGAGGTCGAGATCGCGGTCAGCGCGGCCGCGCTGAACTTCATCGACGTGATGAAGGTGATGGGCACCTACCCCGACCCGACGGCCGACGCCCGGCTGCTCGGCCTGGACGGTGTGGGCGTGGTCACCCGGACGGGCGAGGGGGTGTCGCGCTTCGCCCCCGGCGACCGGGTCGTCGCGTGCACCGCCGGCGGGTCGCTCGCCTCGCACCAGACGGTGCGGGCCGATCACGCCCACCCGGTGCCGGAGTCGATGGACGACGCCACCGCGGCGGCGATCCCGGCGGTGACCATCACCGCCTGGTACGGGCTGCGGCACCTCGCCGGGCTGGCCCCCGGCGAGACGGTGCTGATCCACTCGGCGGCCGGGGGTCTGGGTCTGGCGGCGATCGAGGTGGCCCGGCTGCTCGGGGCCGAGGTCGTCGCGACGGCGGGCAGCGAGGAGAAGCGCCGCCGGCTCCGGGAGCTCGGCATCCGGCACGTCTTCGACTCCCGGGACCTCTCCTGGGCGGAGGAGGTGCGCGCGGCCACCGACGGACGCGGCGTGGACGTCGTCCTCAACTCGCTGACCGGCGCGGCGATTCCGCTGGGCCTGGAGGTCCTGGCGGAGGGCGGGCGCTTCGTCGAGGTGGGCAAGCAGGACATCTACGGCGGGCGCACGCTGAGCCTCGGCGCGTTCCGCAAGGGCATCGGTCTGGCCTCGCTGGACCTCGCCGGTGTGATCGCCCGCCGTCCCGCGCTGTTCACCCGGCTGTTCGCCGAGGTGTGGGAGCGGGTCGGCGCGGGCGAGCTGGGGGCGGTCCCGCTGCTGCGGTACACCTTCGCGCAGGCCCCCGAGGCGCTGCGCGAGATGTCACGCGGCAACCACGTCGGCAAGTTCGTGCTGTCGGACCCCGCCACGGTCACCTCGGTGGCTCCGGAACCGCTGCGGGACGGCCGTTTCCGGGGCGACGGCACCTATCTGCTCACCGGTGGCCTCGGCGCCCTCGGCCTGTCGCTGGCGGAGTTCCTGGCGGAGCGCGGAGCGGGCCGGCTGGCGCTGGTCGGGCGCTCGGCCCCGTCGGCCGAGGCGGTGGCGCGGATCGAGGCCGTCCGGGCGCGCGGCGTGGAGGTGGAGACCTTCCTGGCCGACGTCGCCGACCCGGAGGCGGTGCGCCGGGTCCGGGCGCAGCTGCCGCCGCTCCGCGGGGTGGTGCACGCGGCGGGTCTGCTGGACGACGCCACCGTCCAGAACCTGACGCCGGAGCAGCTGCGGCGGGTGCTGGCGCCCAAGGTGGACGGCGCGCTCAACCTGGACGCGGCCACCGAGGGCGACCCGCTGGACTTCTTCCTGCTGTTCTCGTCGGCGGCGGCGCTGTTCGGCAACGCCGGGCAGGCGGCCTACGCGGCGGGCAACGCCTTCATGGACGCGCTCGCGGTGGCCCGGCGCCGGCGCGGACTCCCCGCGCTGAGCGTGCAGTGGGGCCCGTTCACCGATGTCGGTCTGGCCGCCCGGGAGGACAACCGGGGTGCCCGGCTGGCGGAACGCGGGATGGCCGGTTTCACCACCGGGGAGGCGTGGCGGGCCCTGGAGGGGTTCCTCGGCGGGGACGAGCAGGTCGTCGCGTACGTGCCGATCGACCTGCGGCAGTACCTGGAGGCGTACCCGGACACCGCGACCCTGGAGAGCTGGGGCGCACTGCGGGAGCTGGCCCGGCACGGGAGCACCACGACGGCCGGTGCGGCCTTCCTCGCCGAGCTGCGGTCCGTCCCGCAGGACCGGTGGCAGGAACTCCTGGAGGCCAAGGTGCAGGAACTGGCCGGCCGGGTGCTGCGGCTGGACGCCGGGGCGATCGACCGGGACACGCCGTTCAAGTCGCTCGGGCTGGATTCGCTGATGGGGCTCGAACTGCGCAACCGGCTGGAGGCGGCGTTCGGGCTGCGGCTGTCGCCGACCCTGCTGTGGACGTACGGCACCGCCCGGACGCTCTCCACGGTGCTGGTCGAGCGGCTGCTCGGTGACCCGGTGGCCGGCGAGGACGCCGCCACGGACGGCGAGGGCTGAGGGCCGTGGAGGCACAGCGCGAGATCACCGCGGCCGCGCCCACGCCGCTGACGAGGGCGCTCGACACCGTCCGGAAGCTGCGGGCGCAGCTCGACGCCGCGAACGGCACCGGCCCGCTGGCCGTCGTCGGGATCGGCCTGCGGCTCCCGGGCGGCATCGCCGACCTGGACGGGTACTGGAGCGCGCTGGCGGCGGGCCGCGACCTGGTGCGTCCGCTGCCCGAAGGGCGGCGCGGGCCGTTCGCCGCCGAGTGGGAGCGGCTGCCCCACGTGGGCGGTTTCCTGGCCGAGGTCATGGACTTCGACGCGGAGTTCTTCGGGATGAGCGCCGAGGAGGCCCGCGGGGTCGACCCGCAGCAGCGGCTGCTGCTGGAGGTCGCCTGGGAGGCTTTGGAGAACGCCGCGCTCCCCCCGGACCGGCTGGACGCCGCCCGGACCGGGCTGTTCGTCGGCATCACCGGTCAGGAGTACTGGGACTGGAACCGGGGCGAGCCGGACACCCACTGGGCCGCCGGCAACGGCCACTGCTTCACGGTGGGCCGGCTGGCGTACGCGCTGGGGCTGGCCGGTCCGGCGGTCACGGTGGACACGGCCTGCTCCTCGTCCCTGGTCTCGGTCCACCTGGCGCGGCAGGCGCTGGCCCGCCGGGAGTGTGACGTGGCGCTGGCCGGCGGGGTGAACCTGGTGCTCTCGCCGCGCGCGACCCGGCTGCACCGGCTGGCGGGCACGCTGTCCCCGGACGGGCGGTGCAGCCCCTTCGACGCCCGGGCGAACGGCTTCACCCGGGGCGAGGGCTGCGGCGTGCTGGTCCTGAAGCGGCTGGAGGACGCGCGGCGCGACGGTGACCGGGTGCACGCCGTGATCCACGGTTCGGCGGTGAACCAGACCGGTCGTTCGACGGGCTTCACCGCTCCCAACGTGCTGTCGGAGGCCGCGCTGATCGGGACGGCGCTGGCGGACGCCGGGCTCGCCCCCGCCGACATCGGCCTGGTGGAGGCGCACGGCACCGGCACCCCGCTCGGGGACACCATCGAGATGGAGGCGATCGCCGCCGCGCTGGGCCGCCGCAACGGCGGGGCCGAGCTGGTGGTCGGCTCGGTCAAGGCGAACCTGGGCCACCCGGAGTCCGCCGCCGGGGTCGTCGCGCTGGTCAAGGCGGTGCTGTGCCTGCAACGGCGCGCGGTGCCGCCGCTGGTGCACTTCGCCACGCTGAACCCGCTGATCGACCTCGACGGCACCGGCATCACCCTGCCGACCGCGCTGCGGCCGTGGCCGGAGCGCGGTGGCCGCCACGCCGCGGTCAGTGCCTTCGGGATGGGCGGGACCAACGCCCATGTCGTCCTCGGCGCGGCCGAGGACACGGCCGAGGACACGGCCGGGAACACGGCCGGTAACACGGCCGGGGGCAAGGCCGGGAGCGCAGGCGGGAGCGCAGGCGGGAACGCGGGCGGCGGCCCGGCCGGTGCTGCGGGCGCGGCGGTGCCGGTCCGGGGCTTCGTGGTCTCGGCGCGGACGCCGGAGGCGGTGCGCGCCCTGGCTGCCGGGTTCCACCGGAGCCTCGCGGCGCTGCCGGACGACGGCCACTACCCGGCGTTCGCGTACACGGTGGGTGCCGGTCGTGCACGGCACCGCTGGCAGGCGCGGGTCACCGCACCCGACCGGGCGTCCGCGCTGCGGGCGCTCCACGGGCTCGCCGAGGGCGGGTCGCCGCCCGGCGTGGTCCTCGCCGAGCGGGACCCGGGCCGGGACGACGCGGACGGCGCGGACGACGGCTCCCGGGCCCTGCCCCGGGCCGTCGTCGACCTCCCGAACTACCCCTGGCAGCGGCGGCGTCACGCACCCGAGCCGGCGGACGGGCCCCTCCCGGCCACCGGGCCGGTCCCCGCCGGGTCCGCCGTCGGCGGGGCCGCCGCAGGGGCGACGGCCACCGACCCGGCGACCGCCCCGGCGGCCGGGCGGGAGCGGCCGGCCGGCCCTCCCCTCGTCACCCTGGAGTGGGCACGGCGGGACGACGCCGCCGGCGCTCCGCCCTCCGGCCCGCCCGGCCGATGGCTGCTGTTCGCCGACGGCACGGGGGTCGGCGAGGCGCTGCGCGCCGAGATCACCGCCCGCGGCGGCAGCTGCGTGACCGTCACCCCCGGGCGGCACCACCACCTGGTGGACCCGCTCCACCACGAGATCGACCCGCTGCGCCCGGAGAATCTCACCGCGCTGCTGAAGGAGGTGCGCGCCGCCGGGGACGAGCCCTTGACCGGGCTGGTGTACGCCTGGGGCCTGGACACCGCCGGCGGCCCGCCCCCGGGCGGCCCCGGACCGTTCCCGCCGTCGGAGGAACGGGAGGGCGTCGCCCTCCCGGCCCTGCGGCTGATCGAGGAGCTCGCCCGTGACGGCCTGCCGGGCGGCCCGCGCGTCGCGCTGCTGACCCGGGGCGCCCAGCGGGTGGTCGAGGGTGACCCGGCTCCCGCGCCCGCCCGGGCACTGCTGACGGGACCGGCCGTGGCGTCCGCCGCCGCGCTCGGCGGCCTCCGCCCCGTCGTCGTCGACCTCGACCCGGAGCCGACCCGGGACGACGCCGCCCGGCTGCTCGACCTGCTGCTCGACCTGTTGATCCGCCCCGGTGACGAGCCGTGGACCGCCCTGCGCGGCCCGGCCCGCCACTCCCCCGTCCCGGTCCCGCACGTCACCCCGGACGGAACCGAAGCGGCTTGGCCGCGGCGGCCGTTCGACCCTCGGCGCGATCCCAACCACCGGATCCTGGCCGTGCGGCCCGGCATCCTGGAGAGCCTGACGCCGACCCGGTGGGAACGGGCCGCGCCGGGGCCGGGCCAGGTCGAGATCGAGGTCACGGCGGCCGGGCTCAACTTCAGCGACGTCCTCAAGGCGATGGGCGCCTACCCGGGCGCCACCGGGACGGTCCCGCTGGGTGTCGAGTGCGCCGGCCGGATCAGCGCGGTGGGCGAGGGCGTCGACCGCTTCCGGGTCGGCGACCCGGTGATGGCGGTGGTCCCGTCCGCGCTCGCGGCGTACACCACCACCGAGGCGCACCTGGTGGCGCCGCGACCGGCGGCGCTCGATGACGAGCAGGCGGCGGCCACCCCGGTCGCCTTCCTGACCGCCGTGTACGGGCTCTGCCACCTGGCCCGGCTGCGGGCGGGCGAGAAGGTACTGATCCACTCGGCGTCCGGGGGCGTGGGCCTGGCCGCGCTGGCGGTGGCCCGCCGGTGCGGCGCGGAGGTCCTCGCCACGGCCGGGACCGAGGAGAAGCGGCGGTTCCTGCGCGACCTGGGCGTGGCGCGGGTGATGGACTCCCGGTCACTGGCCTTCGCCGACGAGATCACCGGGTTCACCGACGGCCGCGGCGTCGACGTGGTGCTCAACTCGCTGACCGGCGAGGCACTGCGGCGCAGCCTGGCCCTGCTGGCGCCGGGCGGGAGGTTCGTGGAGCTCGGCAAGCGCGACATCCACGACGACAGTCCGGTCGGCCTCGGCTTCCTCAAGCGGAACCGCTCGCTGTTCGCCGTCGACCTGGAGCACACCTTCCACGAGCAGCCGGCGCTGCTCGCCGAACTGTTCGACGAGGTGGTGCGGGGCTTCGACAGCGGGCAGTTCGAGCCGCTCCCGGTCACGGTCCACCCGTTCTCCGAGGCCCGGGAGGTCTTCGCCCGGATGGCCCGGGCCCGGCACACCGGGAAGCTGGTGCTCCGGCCGGACGAGGCACCGGAGATCGCGGTGCCCCCGGCCCGGACCGTCCGGGCGGAGGCGTCGTACCTGGTCACCGGTGGGGCGTCGGCCGCGGCCCTGGAGGCCGCCCGGCAGCTCGCCGACCGGGGTGCCCGCCGCATCGTGCTGGTCGGGGCGCCTTCCCCCGGCGGGGACGGCGAGCCGGACGCCCGGGCCTCGGCCGGTGCCGCGGGGGCGGCCGGGGTGCTGGCCGAACTGCGGTCCCGGGGCGTCGAGATCGCACGGCCGGTCGTGGACCTGTCCCGCGCCGAGGAGGTGGCCGACCTCCTGGCCGGGCTGGACGCCTCGGGGCCGCCACTGGCCGGTGTCGTCCACACCGGGGACACCCCGGACGACGGCACGGACGGCGGCACGGACGACGGCGGTGCGGACGGCACGGCGGACGGCCCGCACGACGGCACGGTGCCGGCGGCCGAGGCGCTCCTGCGCTCCACCGCGGCCCGGGCCGCCGGCGCGTGGCAGCTCCATCTGGCCACCGCCACCAGGGAACTGGACTTCTTCGTGCTGTGCTCCCCCACCGCCCCGCCCGGCCGGGAGGCCGCGGTCGGCGCCTTCCTGGACGCCCTGGCCGCACACCGCCGGGCCCTCGGACTGCCCGCCCTGAGCGTCGACCGCGAGGGCGTCGCCGCCCTCGGCCGGCTGCTGGGCAGCCGGGCCGTGGTGGCCCGGGTCCGGCCCGACGGCGACGCACCGGCCCCGGACGACGCCGACGCGATCCGCCGGCACCTGCTGGCGGTCGAGCCGGGCCGGCGCCGCCGGGCCCTGCTGGCCGGGCACTGCCGGGACGTCGCCGCCCGGGTGCTCGGGGAGCAGGGGTCCGCCCCGGACGCCGCCGCGATCGACGGCACGACGCCGCTGGCCGGCCTCGGCTTCGACTCGCTGCGCACCCTGGAGCTGCGCTCGCGGCTGGAGCTCTCGCTCGGGGTCGCGCTGCCGTCGACGCTCGGCTGGCAGTACCCCACGCTCGACGCGCTGGTGCCCTTCCTCGCCGAGCGGATGGGCATCCCGCTGGAGGCCGCCTCGGCGGCACCGCCACCGGTCCGGGAGCCCGGGAACACCCCGGCCGCCACGACGGGGCCCCGTCCGGGTCCGGACCCGGCGCTCGATCTCGACGAGCTCTCGGAGCGCGAGCTCGAAGCGCTCCTCCTCGCCAGGACCGAGCAGTTCGACGCCAGTGCCGATCCGATCGAGCGGGGGCAGGGACGATGACCACACGGGACGAGACCGGCCGGGACGGGACCACGCGGGACGGCGGGTCCGCGTCGATGACGGCGATGAAACGCGCCTATCTGACGATGGAGCGGATGCAGCACCGGATCGACGCCTACGAGCAGGCCCGGTCCGAGCCGATCGCCGTCGTGGGCGTGGGCTGCCGGTTCCCCGGCGGGGTGACCGACACCGATGCGTACTGGGAGCTGCTGAGCGGCGGCACCGACGCGATCGGCGAGGTGCCGGCCGACCGCTGGGACGTGGACGCGTTCTACGACCCGGAGCCGCGCCGCCCTGGGCGGACCAGTACCCGCTGGGGCGGCTTCCTGGACCGCATCGACCGCTTCGACCACGAGTTCTTCGGCATCTCCCGGCGCGAGGCGGTGTCCATGGACCCGCAGCAGCGGCTGGTGCTGGAGGTCGCCTGGGAGGCCCTGGAGGACGCCGGGCAGGCCCCGCACGCGCTGGCCGGCAGCCGGACCGGGGTATTCCTGGGGATCTGCAGCAACGACTACGCCGGCCTGCTCTTCCGGGAGCCGGAGGACATCACGGCCCACGCCAGCACGGGCATCGCGCACAGCATCGCCAGCGGCCGCCTGTCCTACCTGCTGGACCTGCGCGGGCCGAGCGTCTCGGTGGACACCGCCTGCTCCTCGTCGCTGGTCGCCGTGCACCAGGCGTGCCAGAACCTGCGGCTCGGCGAGTGCGACCTGGCGATCAGCGGCGGGGTGAACGCGGTGCTGTCGCCCGAGGCGGCCATCTCCTTCTCGCAGTTCCCCGAGATGCTGGCCGACGACGGCCGCTGCAAGACCTTCGACGCGGCCGCGAACGGCTTCGTCCGCAGCGAGGGCTGCGGCGTGGTGGTGCTCAAGCGGCTGTCGGACGCGCTGCGGGACGAGGACCGGGTGCTCGCGGTGATCCGCGGCTCCGCGGTCAACCAGGACGGACGCAGCTCGGGCCTGACCGCGCCCAACGGAGCCGCGCAGCGCGACCTGTTCCGCCGCGCGCTGGCGGCCGGCGGGGTCGATCCGCAGCGGCTCGGCTACATCGAGACCCACGGCGCCGGCACCAAGCTGGGCGACCCGATCGAGGTGGCGGCGCTGGCCGAGGTCTACGGCCGCACGGAGGGCGCGCCGCTCTACCTGGGCGCGGTGAAGACCAACCTCGGCCACCTGGAGGCGGCGGCCGGGATCGCCGGGCTGATCAAGGCCGCGCTCTGCCTCGACCGCGGCCTGATCCCGCCCAACCTGCACTTCGGCGAGCTCAACCCGCACATCTCCTTCGACGGGACCACCTTCGCCGTGCCGACCGTCCTCACCCCGTGGCCGACCGGGGAGGGGACGCCGCGGCTGGCGGGCGTGAGCAGCTTCGGGTTCAGCGGCACCAACGCGCACCTGATCCTGGAACAGGCCCCGGAGCGCCCGGCGCCCGGACCTGACCGGCGGCGCCCCCTCTCGGTGCTGGCCCTGTCCGCGAAGAGCGGGAGCTCCCTGCTCAAGCTGGCCCGGCGCTACCAGGACCGGCTGGCGACGGCGGAGCCGGAGGCTGCGGCCGACCTGTGCTTCTCCGCCAACACCGGGCGCTCGCACTTCCCGCACCGGCTCGCCGCCGTCGGGGCCTCGCCCCGGGAGATCGCGGACCGGCTCGCGGACTTCGTGCGGGACGACCCCGCGGAGGGTCTGGTGCCGGGCCCGGCCGGGGGCGCCGGCGCCGCGACCGGTGACACGGTCTTCCTCTTCACCGGCCAGGGCCCACAGCGGGCCGGCATGGCACGGCAGTTGTACGAGACGCAGCCGTCCTTCCGGCGGACCCTCGACCGCTGTGACGAGATCCTGCGGGACGTCCTGCCGGTGCCGTTGCTCGCCGTCCTCCACCCCGAGCGGCCCGGGCCGCCCGCCGAGTCCGACCTGATCAACACCATGGAGTACGCCCAGCCCGGCCTCTTCGCCGTGGAGTACGCCCTGGCGGAGCTCTGGCGCTCGTGGGGGGTGGAGCCGGCCGCCGTCATCGGCCACAGCCTCGGCGAGTACACCGCCGCCTGCTTCGCGGGCGCGATGTCCCTGGAGGACGGCCTGCGGCTGGTCGCCGAGCGCGGCCGGCTGCTCCAGCGGCTCGCCGGGTCGGGCGCCATGGCGGCCGTCTCCGCCCCGGTCGAGGAGGTCGCCGAGGAGCTCGCCCGGTACGACGCAGCCCTGATCTCGGTCGCCGCCGTCAACGGCCCGGCCAACACCACGGTCTCCGGCGTGCGGGAGGTGGTCGACGCGGTCTGCGGGACGTTCACCGCCCGCGGCGCGGAGGTCAAGCGGCTGCGCATCTCCACCTCGTCGCACTCCCCGCTGGTCGACCCGGTCCTGGAACCGCTGCGCAAGGCCCTGGACGAGGTCTCCTTCGGCGCGCCCCGGATCCCGCTGCTGTCCAACCTGACCGGCCGGCTGTGGCCGTGGGACGAAGCCCTGGACACCGGCTACTGGCTCCGTCACGCCCGGCAGCCGGTGCTCTTCGCCGACGGGGTCCGGGCCCTGTACGACCTGGGGTACCGCACCTTCCTGGAGATCGGTCCGGCGCCGACCCTGCTGGGCCTGGTGCGCGAGGTCCTCACCGGCGACGACGTGCGGACGCTGCCCAGCCTGCGGCCCTCGTACGACGACTGGGAGGTCCTCCTCGGCAGCCTCGGGCGGCTGTACGCCGACGGCGCCGAGGTCGACTGGGCCGGCTTCGACCGTGACTACGCCCGCTCCCGGGCGCCGTTGCCGCACTATCCCTTCGCCGCCACCCGCTGCTGGCACGAGCCGGGCGGCGGCGGGGCGCCGGTGACCGACTGCCCGACCTGATCATCGCCGACGAGCCGACCGGCCAGCTGGACTCGGAGACCGGCCGCGCGATCATGCAGCTGCTGCGCGCGGTGGTGCGCAGTG
>NZ_JBEXNT010000141.1:0-24470 GCF_040611255.1 Kitasatospora sp. NPDC002965
CGACACCGACAACGGCGGCATGTACGAGGAGGGCGACCCGAGCAAGGCCGGCAACCAGGCCCGCTTCATCGCCCACGAGGCCGACTGGCTGCGCCAGCCGCCCGACCGGTACCGGTAGCCGAGCGCCACCGACAGCACACCGGCCTGCCGGCCGACGCCGGGCACCACCGCGTACCCCGGGTGGCTGTGTTCGGCCGACCGCGCCGACGCCCGCTCCCCGGTCACCCGGGCCACCGGCCGGCGCTCGCTCCCGTACGTCTCCAGCAGCCCCGGACCGGCCCAGCCGCACAGCGCCGCGGCCAGCTTCCAGGCCAGGTTGTGGGCGTCCTGGATGCCGGTGTTGGAGCCGAACGCCCCGGTCGGGGACATCTCGTGCGCCGAGTCCCCGGCCAGGAACACCCGCCCGGCGGAGTAGCCGTCGGCCACCCGCTCGGCCGCGTGCCAGGGGGCCCTCCCCGTGATCTCGACATCGAGGTCCGGCATGCCGACCGCGGCCCGGATGTGCCGCACGCAGCGCTCGTCGGTGAACGCCTCCAGGGGCTCGCCGTGCTCCGGGTGCCAGGGCGCGTGGAACACCCACTCCTCGTGGTTGTCCACCGGCAGCAGGGCGCCGTCCGCCTCCGGAGCGGTCAGGTAGCAGGCGATGAAGTGACGGTCGCCCACCACCTCCGCCAGCCGCTTCGCCCGGAAGGTGATGCTGACGTTGTGGAACAGCTCGCCCTTGCCGCTCTGGCCGATCCCCAGGGCCTCCCGGACCGGGCTGCGCGGACCGTCCGCCGCGACCAGGTAGTCGGCCCGCACCCGGCGCTCCTCGCCGGTCTCCCGGCTGCGCAGCAGCGCCGTCACGCCGTCGTCGTCCTGCTCGAAGGAGAGCAGCTCGGTCGAGAACCGGATGTCCGCGCCCAGCTCCCGGGAGGACCGCAGCAGCACCGGTTCCAGGTCGTTCTGGCTGCACAGGCACCACGAGCTGGGGCTGAAGCGGGCGAGCCGCCCGCCCGGGTCGATCTCCCGGAACAGCCACTCCTGCTCCTCGCCGGTCAGCGAGGGGGCCTGAAGGATGCCGTGGTTCGGCGCGAGCACCGAGGCCGCCTCGCGGATCGCCGGCTCGATCCCGGCCACCCGGAACAGCTCCATCGTGCGGACGTTGTTGCCTCGGCCACGCGGGTGATGCGAGGTGTCGGCGTGCTTCTCGACCAGCAGGTGTCTGACACCCAGTCGGCCCAGGAAGAGCGAGGCGGACAGCCCGACCAGCGAGCCGCCGACGATCAGGACCGGCACCCGGTCGTCAACCTTCGGATTCATCAATTGCTCCAGCCTGTACGGAGGTTCGGGGCCCTGATGCGGGCTCGGAGCCGCCCTCGACGGGGCTCTCGGACACAGCGGCCCCGTTCTTCCATCCCCCGCACCGGGGGGCTTCTGCCGCCGCTTCGCCCGGATGGCCCGCATATCTCGCGCCGCCCGTGCCCGCCGCGCACGATCGACCTCAGACCTGGCGCCGACCCCGACCGGCCGACCGCCACCGCACCGCCCTCCCCCCGCCGGAGGCCACCCGGCCCCTCCGGCCCGGCGCCGCCGCACGCGGCCCCCGACGCGTACGGCCCAGAAGCAGAAAGTGGATCATGACGACCCTGTCCGAACCCCCCGCGCGGCAGCACTCCGAATCCGAGACCCGCCTGCGGGTGGTGCTGATGCTGGAGATCCAGGACGGCGCCCAGCAGCGCTTCATGGACGTGTACGAGCAGCTCCGCCACCAGGTGGCCACCGTCCCCGGCCACGTCAGTGACCAGCTCTGCCAGTCCATCAACGACCCCCGCCAGTGGCTCATCACCAGCGAGTGGGAGGACCAGGAGACCTTCCTGGAGTGGGTGGACAGCCCGGCCCACCGGGAGATGGTCAAGCCGATGCACGGATGCGTCAGCGACACCTTCCGCTCGCTGCGCTACACCATCCTCCGCGAGACCTCCGCCGCCGGCGTCACCGGCACCCGGGCCCCGCAGGAGGTGCCCGAGGGCCTGCCGCGCACCACCCCCTCCGGACAGGCCGGCCCGCCCAAGGCCGACCCCGGGCCCGACGGCGTGGTCCGGCACGCCCTGACCTTCACCGTCAAGCCCGGCAGCGAGCCGGAGGTCGCCCGGATCCTCTCCGGCTACACCTCGCCCCGCGCCGAGGTCGACGACACCACCCGGCTGCGCCGCACCTCGCTGTTCATGCACGGCAACCGGGTGGTCCGGGCGGTCGAGGTGGTCGGCAACCTCGGCGACGCGCTGCGGCACGTCGCCATGCAGCCCGAGGTACGGGCCGTCGAGGAGGCCATCAACCCGTACCTGGAGGAGGCCCGCCAGCTGGGCGACCCGCAGGCGGCCCGCGCCTTCTTCGCCCGGGCCGCACTGCCGGCCGAGCACCAGGCGATCGCCGGCTCCCCCGCCTCCGGCCGGCTGCACCGGCACGCGGTGCTCTACCCGGTCAAGCCCGGCAACGGCCAGGCCGTGGCCGACCTGCTCGCCGACTACGACAACCTGGCCACCGTCGACCCGACCGGGCCGGTGGTCACCAGCACCGTCTTCCACCGGGACGACGTCGTGGTCCGCCTGGTGGACCTGCGGGTCCCCGCCGAGGCGGACCCGGCGGCAGGACTCGGCGTCGCCGGCGAGCGCGAGGCCGCCCTCCTCGGCCGGCTGCTCGACCTCGGCCCGGAGGGCGACCTGCGGACCGTCGGCGGGCTCAGCGCCGTCCTCGCCGCCCGCGCCATGAACCCGGTCACCGACCGCACCTCCCAGCCCGCCTGACGCTCCGTCGCCTCCCCCGGCCGGGCCACCACCACCGATCCCGACATCCGTAAGGAAGAAACCATGTCCACGCAGTACCCACGGATCGTGCACGTCTCCGAGGCGCCGGAGAACCGCAGGCGCGGCGGCGACCTGCGCGCCATCCTCACCCCGACCACCTGCGGCGCCACCAGCGGGTTCATGGGGCTGGCCATCGTGCAGCCCGGCGAGCGGATCGGCGAGCACTACCACCCGTACTCCGAGGAGTTCGTCTTCGTCGTCGCCGGCGACCTGGAGGTGGACCTGGACGGCGAGACCCGGGTGCTCAAGCCCGAGCAGGGTCTGATGATCCCCATCGACATGCGCCACCGGTTCCGCAACGTCGGCGACACCGAGGCCCGGATGGTCTTCCACCTCGGCCCGCTGGCACCCCGCCCCGAACTCGGCCACGTCGACACCGAGGAGACGGAGCCGGTGGGCACCTCCGCCCCGCCGGAACACGCCAAGGTGGCCTCGTGAGCCGGCGACGGGTCGCCGTCACCGGAATCGGCGTGGTCGCGCCCGGCGGAGTCGGTGTCCCCGCGTTCTGGGAACTCCTCACCTCCGGGCGGACGGCGACCCGGGGCATCACGCTCTTCGACCCCACCGGGTTCCGCTCCCGGATCGCCGCCGAGTGCGACTTCGACCCGGCCGCCCACGGGCTCGGCCCCGACGAAGTCCAACGGGCCGACCGTTACGTCCAGTTCGCCATGGTGGCCACCGACGAGGCGCTCGCCGACTCCGGGCTGGACCTGGCCGCCGAGGACCCGTGGCGGATCGGCGTCTCGCTCGGCACCGCCGTCGGCGGCACCACCCGGCTGGAGCACGACTACGCCCTGGTCAGCGCCGGCGGCGCCCGCTGGGACGTCGACCACCGGCGGGCCGAACCGCAGCTGCACCGGGCCTTCGCGCCCTCGACGCTCGCCTCGGCGGTCGCCGAGCGGACCGGGGCGCGCGGCCCGGTGCAGACCGTCTCCACCGGCTGCACCTCCGGCCTCGACGCCATCGGGTACGCCTTCCAGAGCGTCGAGGAGGGCCGCGCCGACATCTGTCTCGCCGGCGCCTCCGACTCGCCGATCTCGCCGATCACCGTCGCCTGCTTCGACGCCATCAAGGCCACCAGCGAGCGCAACGACGACCCGGCGCACGCCTCCCGGCCGTTCGACGCCCACCGTGACGGCTTCGTGCTCGGCGAGGGCGGCGCCGTCCTCGTCCTGGAGGAACTGGAACACGCCCGGCGGCGCGGCGCCCGGATCTACGGCGAGATCGGCGGCTTCGCCACCTTCGGCAACGCCTACCACATGACCGGCCTCACCCAGGAGGGGCTGGAGATGTCCCGGTCGATCGACCACGCGCTCGCCCACGCCAGGGTCGACCGCGGCGACGTCGACTACGTCAACGCACACGGCTCGGGCACCAAGCAGAACGACCGGCACGAGACGGCGGCCGTCAAGCGCTCGCTCGGCGAGCACGCCTACCGGACGCCGATGAGTTCGATCAAGTCGATGGTCGGGCACTCGCTCGGCGCGATCGGCGCGATCGAGGTGGTCGCCTGCACCCTCGCGCTCGACCGCGGCGTCGTCCCGCCGACCGCCAACTACGAGACACCCGACCCGGAGTGCGACCTCGACTACGTACCGCGCACCGCGCGGGAGATGCCGCTGCGCCACATCCTCTCGGTCGGCAGCGGGTTCGGCGGATTCCAGTCCGCCGTCGTGCTCACAAGAACGGGGTGAGATCCATGACGTCACGTCAGCAGAACCGCCGGGCGGTGATCACCGGCCTCGGCGTGGTGGCGCCGAACGGCGTGGGGGCCGACGCCTTCTGGAAGGCCACCAGGCAGGGCGTGAGCGTCCTCGACCGGATATCCCGTGAGGGCTGCGCGGACTTCCCCCTGCGCATCGCGGGTCAGGTGAGGGACTTCGACCCGGCCGCCGCCATCGACAGCCGCTACCTGGTGCAGACCGACCGGTTCACGCACTACGCGATGGCCGCCGCCGACCAGGCGGTGGCGGACGCCGGATACGTCCCCGACCCCGACGACCCGTACGCGGTCGGCGTGGTCACCGCGGCCGGCTCCGGCGGCGGCGAGTTCGGCCAGGGCGAACTCCAGCAGCTCTGGGGCAAGGGACCGCAGTTCGTCGGCCCCTACCAGTCCATCGCCTGGTTCTACGCCGCCAGCACCGGCCAGGTCTCCATCCGCGGCGGCTACAAGGGCCCGTGCGGGGTGGTCGCCAGCGACGAGGCCGGCGGCCTGGACGCCCTGGCCCACGCCGCCCGCGCCATCGAACGCGGCACCGACGCGGTGGTGGCCGGCGCCGCCGAGGCCCCGCTCGCGCCGTACTCGATGGTCTGCCAGCTCGGCTACCCCGAGGTCAGCCTCGCCGACCGGGCCGACCGGGCCTACCTGCCCTTCTCCCCCGCGGCCTGCGGCTTCGCCCCCGCCGAGGGCGGCGCGATGCTCCTCCTGGAGGACGAGCGGACCGCCCTCGGGCGCGGCGCCACCGTCCGGGCGTACCTGGCCGGGCACGGCGCCACCTTCACCGGTGCCTCCCGCTGGGAGGAGTCCCGGGAGGGCCTGGCCGCCGCCATCCGGATCGCCCTCGACCAGGCCAGGATCTCGCCGGAGGAGGTCGACGTGGTCTTCGCCGACGCCCTCGGCGTCCCCGCCGCCGACCGCGCCGAGGCGCTCGCCCTGGCCGACGCGCTCGGCCCGTACGCCGAACGCGTCCCGGTCACCGCCCCGAAGGCCGGCACCGGCCGGGCCTACTGCGGCGCGCCGGTGCTCGACACGGCCGCCGCCGTGCTCGCCATGGAGGACGGTGTCCTGCCGCCCACCCCGAACGTCACCGAGGTCGGACACGACCTGGCCCTGGTGACGGGGCGTGCCCGGCCGGCCGAGCTGCGCACCGCGCTGGTGCTCAGCCGCGGGCTGATGGGCTCCAACTCGGCCCTGGTGCTCCGGCGTGGCGACCGGGAGGCCTGATCCACGCCCCGCCCGTGCCGTCGTTCCACCGCTCCACCGGTCGCCCGTCGCCCGCCGCCCGCCCCGCCGGCTCGACCGTCCGGCCGCTCAACCGCAACTCGCACGCTATGAAGGGACATCCCGTGAGCAACACCCTCAGCTATCCCGAACTCGCGACGCTCATCCAGGCCCGGGCCGGCGTCGCCGTCGACCCCCTCGACCTGGAGCGCCCCGGCGTCAGCTTCGACGACTTCGGCGTGGACTCCCTCGGCCTGCTCGGCGTGGTCGGCGAGCTGGAGAACCGGCACGGCGTGAAGGTCACCAACGGCGCGGAGTCGGCGAAGACCCCCGCCGAGTTCCTCGACCTGGTCAACTCCGCCGTCACCGCGAAGGCGGGTGCCTGAGATGGCCGGACACACCGACAACGAGATCGTCATCGCGGCACCGCTCGACCTGGTCTGGGAGATCACCAACGACCTGGAGAACTGGCCCCAGCTGTTCAGCGAGTACGCCTCGGTCGAGGTGCTGGAGCGGGACGGCGACCGGGTCACCTTCCGGCTGACCATGCACCCCGACGACGACGGGAAGGTGTGGAGCTGGGTCTCCGAGCGCACCACCGACCGGTCCTCGCTCGCGGTCCGGGCCCGGCGGGTCGAACCCGGCCCGTTCGAGTTCATGGACATCCAGTGGGAGTACGCGGAGGTCCCGGCCGGCACCAGGATGCGCTGGGTGCAGGACTTCTCGATGAAGCCCACCGCGCCGGTCGACGACGACGGCATGGTCAACCACATCAACCGCAACTCGCGGATCCAGCTGCAGCTGATCCGCGAGAAGGTCGAGAAGAAGGCCGCGGAGCTGTGAGCACGACGTCCCCCCTCACCACGCAGACCCACCGCGCGCTGATCGTCGCCCGGATGAAGCCGGACGCGGCCCGGGGCATCGCCGACGTGTTCGCCGAGTCCGACCGGGGCGAGCTGCCCCAGCTGATCGGCGTCACCGGGCGGAGCCTGTTCCAGTTCGGCGACGTCTACCTCCACCTGATCGAGGCGGACCGGCCGCCCGGCCCGGCCGTCGCCCAGGTCGTCGGGCACCCGGAGTTCCGGGCGGTCAGCGACGCGCTCACCGCGTACGTCCAGGCGTACGACCCGGCCACCTGGCGCGGGCCGAAGGACGCCATGGCGCACGAGTTCTACCGCTGGGAGCGCACCGGCTGAGGGCCGGTGCCGGTCCGTCGAGCGGACACCCCGTCGGCCTGCGGCCTGCGGGGTGTCCGCTCGTGCGGGTCAGCCGGCCGGCCCGGTCATCGCGGCGAGGACGGCGCGCCAGTCCTCCCCGGGCTCCGGGCGGAGCAGCTCGGCGAGCGCGTCGGCCCGGTAGCGCCACGGGCGGCGCAGCTCGGGGTCCGCGTCCTCCGTGGCGGTGACGGCGCCGGCCGAGCCGAGCAGGCGGACCAGCTCGGTGGCGAAGTCCGTCCAGGAGACGTGGCCGGTCACCGCGTTGACCACCCGGCCCGGTGCCCGGGTGAGGCCGCCCGCCAGGGCGCGGGCGAGGGCCGCCGAGTGCACCCAGCTCGCGCCGTACCAGTCGGCGCCGCCCTCCGGCGCGGATCGCGGCAGGGTGATCGGCCGGCCCGCCAGGGCGTCCTGGTAGAGCGCGCCGGTGGCGCCCCAGCGGAGCTGGTCGCGCAGCCGCCGGTTCGGCCCCCAGACCAGCGGCGAGCGGACCACCGTCCAGGGTCCCCGGCCGTCGGCGGACTCGCGGAGGATCCGCTCGCACTCCGCCTTGGCCCGCCCGTACGGGCTGACCGGCCCGGTGGCCGGGGCGCCCTCGGCGACCTCGCCCGGCGCGGGGCGCCCGTAGGCGTCGACGCTGCTGACGAAGACGAAGCCGGCCCCGCCGCGCCAACCGTCCACCAGGGCGCGCATCGCGGCGACGTCGACGGCGTGCTCGGTGAACGTGCACGCGGAGTGGATGACGGCGTCCACGCCCTCGACGGACCGGCGCAGGCTGTCGAGGTCGGCGAGGTCCCCCTCCGCGACCTCGACGCCGCTGCGGGCCACCAGGTGCGCCGACTCGGGGCGGACCAGGGCGCGGACCGGCCGGCCCTGGGCGACGAGCTCCTGGAGGACGGCCGCGCCGACACCGCCGGTGGCCCCCGTGAGCAGCACGGTGCCGGCCCGGGTGGCCGTGCTCCGGCCCGTCCCGGTCCGCACGCCCGCGGCGGCGGACGCGGTCGTGGTGGAGCGCCGTTCCGCGGCGCGGGTGGTGAGGAGGCCGGCCAGCGCCCGGGGCGTGCGCTGTTCGAGAACGTCCAGCCCGGTCAGCGGCAGACCCGTGCCGGTACGGAGCCGCTCCGCCAGCTGGACCGCCACCAGCGAGTGGCCGCCCAGCCCGAAGAAGTCCCCGTCCGGCGACGGGCGTCCGCCCAGCAGGTCCCCGAACGCCGCCAGCACCGCGTCGAGGTGGGCGGACGGGGCGGCGGCGGGCGCGCCGGGGAGGCGGGCCGGGTCGAGGGTGCCGTCGGGGTGGCGGGGCAGGGTGTCCATGAGGGTGACGGCGGCGGGGAGCCGGTCGGGCGGCAGTTGTCGGCGGAGGCCCGCGCGCAGGTCGGTGCCGCCCGGGGCGGACGGGCCGCGGACCACCGCGTAGGCGAGCGCCGGACCGCCGTCCGGGGCGAGCACGGCGGCGTCGGCGACCCGGGGGTCGGCGAGCAGGGCGGCGACCGCGGGGTGCTCCGGTCCGACGGACCCGGCGGCGGGCGACGGCGGGGCGGCGAGGCGGCTGCCGGGGAGCTCGGAGAGCGGGCGGTCGGCGTCGGCGGCGACGGCCACGAGCAGCTCGGCGAAGGCGGCGTGCAGACGGCGGGCGGTGGGCTCGTCGAGGGCGGCCGGGTCGTGCTGGAGCAGGCAGCGCGGCTGCGGGCCGTCCTCGACCAGCAGGGTGAGGCCGAACTTCGCGAGACCGAGGTCGATGTCGACGGCCTCGGCGGCGAGACCGGGCAGGGTCAGCGGCTCCGACGGGCCGACCAGGTCGCAGCTGACGGCGAGCAGCGGGGTGCCGTCCGCGCCCCGGGCGGCGGGGCCGAGCCGCTCGACGACCAGGTCGAACGGGACGTCGTGGTGGACCTGCGCGTCGAGCAGGGCGGTCCGGACGGTGGCCAGGACTTCGGTGAAGACCGGGTCGCGGCCGGGGAGTTCGGCGCGGACCGGCAGGGTGTTGACCTGGAGGCCGACCAGTCGGCGCAGTTCCGGGCGGGCCCGGTGGCCGCCGGCGCAGCCGAGGACGAGGTCGGGCTCGCCGGTGGCGGTGCGCAGGGCGGCGAAGGCGGCGGCCAGGACGACGGCGAAGAGCGTGGCCCCGTGCCGGGCGCCGAGCCTGCGCAGGTCGTCGAGGGTGCCCGCGGCGAGCGGGGAGCCGTGCAGGGCGGCCCGCCGGTCGGGGGTGCCGGGCGGGACGGGGCGCAGCAGCGGCAGCGGCCGGGCGCCGGTGAGCGCGGCGGCCCGGTCGGCCGCCGTGGCGGCGAGCTCGTCGTCGCGGCCCCGCTCCCAGCGGGCGTAGTCGGCGTACGGGAGTCCCGGGTCGGGGAGGTCCTCCGGTCGGAGCCCGGCGGCGTCCGCGTACAGGGCCGCGAGGTCGGCGGCGAGGATCGGCAGGGACCCTCCGTCGACGGCGATGTGGTGGATCGCCAGAAGGACGGTGTGGTCGTCGGGGGCGTGCCGGAGGGCGAGTGCGCGGAGCACGGGGCCGGTGGCGAGGTCGAACGGGCGGGCCGCTTCGGCGTGCAGCAGCGCGGTGCCGTCGGGATCCGTACCGCCGGGATCCGTGCTGCCGGGGTCGGTGCCGTCGGGATCGGTGTCTTCCGGGGCGGCGGGCCGCACGGGGACCGGGATCGGGACGACCGGCCCGGTCTCCTGGTAGGGCCGCTCGTCGCGCTGTCCGTAGCGGGTACGGAGGATCGCATGGCGGGCGGTCAGGCCGGTGAGGGCCGTCGCGAGGGCGTCGAGGTCCAACGGACCGCGCAGCCTGGTGGCGAGCGGGACGTGGTAGCGCGCGCCGCCCTGGCCGAGCCGCTCCATCAGCCACATCCGCTGCTGGGCGTGGGAGAGCGGGGCCGCGCCGGTGGCGGAGGTCCGCGGGACCGGCCCGGCGCCGCGGGCGGGGCTCACGGCGCGACCGGGGCCGGCGGCGGAGCCCGGGGTCACGGGGGTGGCGGAGGGGCCGGGAACGGCGGCCGGGGGGCCGCCCGCCCGGTCGGCGGACCCGTCCGCGACCCGGCGGCGGGCGCGGCGGAGCAGGGCGGCCTGGTCGACGGGGGCGGCCTGACCTGCCTGGTCGGCGGGGGCGGTCATCGGGTGGGCTCCTGGTGGTGTGCGGCGGGCCGGGCGGCGTCGCCGTCCGCGGGTTCGGCGGGTTCGGCGGAGGCGTCCGGCGCGGCGGACTCGGCCGCGAGGAGGGCGCGTTCGATCAGCGCCGCCTGGCCCGCCACGGTGGGGTGGTCGAGGAAGTCGCCGAGCGGCAGGTCGACACCGAGGTCCTCGCGGAGGTCGTCGACGACCCACATCGCGAGCAGCGAGTGGCCGCCCTCGGCGAAGAAGTCCGCTTCGGGAGCGGCCACTTCGTGCTCCAGGGCCCGCGACCAGGCCGCGGCGACGACCTGCTGGATCGGGGTCAGTGCGGCGCCGGCGCCCGGCCCGGCGGCGGCCCCGGGCGCGGGCCGGTCGTCGGACGCCAGGGCCCGGCGGTCGACCTTCCCGCTGCCGGTGAGCGGGAGGGCGTCCAGCACGGTCCAGGCGGTGGGCACCAGGTGCGCCGGGAGGCGCTCGGCGAGCTGCCGGCGGAGCGCCTCGGGGACGGGTCGGGTGCCCTCGGCGGGGACGACGTACGCGGCCAGCGCGGCGTCCTCGTGCCCCGCCCGGCGGACCACGACCGCCGTCTCGGCGACCTCGGGCAGGCTGCGCAGCGCGTGCTCGACCTCGCCGGGTTCGATCCGGAAGCCGCGGACCTTCACCTGGTCGTCCAGCCGGCCGTGGAACTCCAGCGTGCCGTCGGGGCGCCGCGCGGCGCGGTCGCCCGTGCGGTACGCCCGGCCGAGGCCGGGGAGGTCCGCGAACCGCTCGGCGGTCAGCTCCGGTCGGCCGAGGTAGCCGAGGGCCAACCGGGCCCCGCCGATCCAGAGTTCGCCGCGGGTGCCGTCCGCGACGGGCCGCCGCTCCTCGTCGAGGACGAAGGTGCGGGCGCCGCCGAAGGGGCGGCCGATCGGGATCGGGCCCGTGCAGTCGTCCGGCCGGATGCGGTGCAGGGTGGTGTAGGTGGTGGCCTCGGTGGGCCCGTAGGCGTTGACCAGGTCGAGCCAGGGGAAGGCGCGCAGGACCGCGTCCGCGTGCTCGACGGAGAGCGCCTCGCCACCGACGATCAGGGTCCGCAGGACACCGAAGATCCGCGAGCGGCGGGCCGCCAGCTGGTGGAAGAGCGCGGTGGTGAGGAACGCCGTCGTGACGCCGAACCGCTCGATGTCGCGCGCGAGTTCCTCGGGGGTCGGCCGTTCGGCGGGCGAGACGGCGACGGCGGCCCCGCGGACCAGCGGGGCCCACAGCTCGAAGGTGGCGGCGTCGAAGGCGGCGGGCGAGTGGAGCAGGACGCGGTCGCCGGGGCCCAGCGCGATCCCGTCGGGGGCGGTCACCAGGTCGGTGACGGCGCTGTGCGGCACCTGGACGCCCTTCGGCTGCCCGGTGGAGCCGGAGGTGTAGTAGACGAGGGCGACGCCGGCCGGGTCCGGGTGCACCGGGTCGGCGCCCTCGGCGGTCTCGACCGTGCCGGCCGCGGCGCGACCGGACTCGGTGAGCGCCAGCGAGCGGTCCGCGGGGAGGCCGGCGTCGGCGAGCAGCGCCTTGTCCCCGAGGGTGAGCCGGACGCCGGCGTCGTCGAGCATGCCGGTGAGGCGCGGACGCGGGTAGGCCGGGTCGAGCGGCACCACGTGGCCGCCGGCCCACCAGACGGCGAGCTGGGCCACGGCCTGGCGGGTCGCGCGGGCGCAGAGCAGGCCGACGGCGGCGCCGGGGCCGACCCCTCGGGCGGCGAGGTCGGCGGCCAGCCGGCCCGCGGTGGTGACGAGTTCGCGGTAGGTCAGGGCGGTGGAGCCGTCGGTGACGGCGAGGGCGCGGGGGCGCAGCGCCGCCTGCCCGGCGATGAGCGCCGGAACGGTGGCGGCTTCGGGCGCGCCGGCGGGCGCGGCCTCGGACGGGGCGTCACCGGTGGCAGGGGTGTGCGCGGCGGTGGAGGTCATGGGGTGGTTCCCTTCCGGGCACCCCGGCGGCGTACCGGGGTGCCCTGCGGCGGCGGTCGGGAGGTGCGGCGGCCGGTCAGCCGGTGGCGGCGCTCGTGAGCCGCTCGTCGATCAGCCGGGCGATGGCCCGCAGGTCGGGCTGGCGCAGCAGCAGCGGGGCGCGCAGCCGTACTCCGTACACGTCCTCCAGTGCGGCGAGCAGTCGGGCGGCGGTGACCGACGTCCCGCCCGAGTCGAGGAAGTTGTCCGCCGGTTCGAGGTCCGTGCGGCCGAGCAGCTCGTGGCAGAGCCGGAGCACGGTCCGCTCGGTGGCGGTGGCGGCCGTCTCGGGCGCGGGTCCGGCCGGGCGGCCGGCGTCCTCGGCCTTGAGCAGCGCGGCCCGGTCGATCTTCCCGTTGGCGTCCAGCGGGAAGGTGTCGACCAGCCGCAGGGTGCCCGGCACGGCCTGCTCGGGCAGCCAGGGCCGGACCGCGTCCAGCAGGTCGGCCGCCGCGGGTGCGGGTTCCTCCGGCGCGGGCTGGACGAAGGCGAGCAGGTGGGCACCGCCGGCCGTGCCCGGGCGGGCGACGACGGCGGCGCGGCGGACCCGGGGGTCGCGTTCGAGGGCGGCCTCGACCTCGGCCGGTTCGATCCGCACCCCGCTGACCTTGACCTGGTCGTCGAGCCGGCCGAGGAACTCGACCACGCCGTCGGGGCGCATCAGCACGCGGTCGCCGCTGCGGTAGACCCGGTCGGTGCCCTCGATCTCGTCGGGCGCCGAGACGAAGCGTCGGGCGGTGAGCTCGGCGTCGAGGTAACCGATGGCCAGGCCCCGCCCGCCGATCCGCAGTTCGCCCGCGTGGCCGTGGGGCACCGGGCGGCCGTCCTCGTCGGTGACCAGGACGACGGCGCCGGGGATCGGGCGGCCGATCGGCGGCGCGCCCGCGCCGTGGTCCGCGCCGGGCGCCATGCTGTGGACCGTCGTGACGACGGTGGCCTCGGCGGGACCGTAGGCGTTGTGGACGGTCGCGGTGACGTCCGGCCCCGGGGCGCGCCGCAGCCGGTCCCCGCCGACGCAGAGGTGCCGCAGGGCCAGTCCGGCGGGCCAGGGGCGGTCGAGGACGGGCTCGGCCAGCGGGGTGGGCAGCACGCCGACGGTGATGCCGGCCGTGCGCCACCAGTCGGTGAGCGCGGTCGGGTCCCAGCGGACGGCGTCGGGGGCGACGACGAGCGCGGCGCCGGAGGTGAGGGTGGCCCAGAGCTCCATCAGGTGCGGGTCGAAGGCGACCCCGATGAGCAGGCTGTGCCGGTCGCCGGGGCCGAGGCCGGTCAGCTCGCGGTACCACTGCAGCATCGCGCCGAGCGCGGACTCGGTGACGGCGACGGCCTTGGGGGTGCCGGTGGAGCCCGAGGTGAGCACGGTGTACAGGGTGCCGGCGGGGATGCGGACGCCCGCCGCGCGGTCGGCGGCGAAGGCGGCGACCGCGCCGGCCGCGCCGGGGGCGGTCAGCGGCCGGTGGAGCCCGTCCCGGTGGGACGGCGGCAGCAGTGCCGGGTCACCGACCAGGCACGCGGGCCGCAGCTGTTCGGCGACGGCCTGGAGCCGGCGCTCGCCGGGACGCGGGCCGAGCGGCAGGTGGACGGCGCCGAGTCTGGCGACGGCGACGGTGGCCGCGACCAGGGCCGCGGAGTGGTCCAGGCAGAGGCCGACCAGGTCGCCGGGGCGGACGCGGTCGGCCAGGACGTCGGCGAACTCCGATGCGAGGGCGTCGAGTTCCGCGTAGCTCAGGGTCTGCTCGCCGTCGATCAGCGCCGGGGCGTGCGGGGTCCGGTGGGCCCAGCTGGTGAAGAGGTCGAGCACCGCGCCGTCCTGGTGCGGACGCCCGTACGCGATGCTGGCCCCGGCCGGGGTGGTGTCGTGCCGGCGGGTGTCGGTCTGGCGGGTGTCGGTCTGGCGGGTGTCGGTCTGGGGGATGTCGGACTGGGGGTTCGTCATGGCTGCTCCTCCGTGCATCGATCGGGCGGTCGTCGTGGGTCTCACCCCAGGCCCATGGCCTTGGCGACGATCACCTTCTGGACCTCGGAGGTCCCCTCGATGATGGTCGTCATCCGGACGTAGCGGTAGAGGAACTCCAGGGGATGGCCGCGCACCCAGCCGGTGGCGCCGTGCACCTGGAGCGAGCGGTCGACCGCCCGGACGGCCGTCTCGGAGGCGGTGAGCTTGGCGAGCGCGGCGTTCTCGGGCGCCTCGGTGCCGTCGTCGACCAGCCGGGCGCAGGCCAGGGTGAGCAGCTTGGAGGCCTCGACCTCGGCCCGGGTGCTCACCAGGTGCTCCTGGACGTGCTGGTAGTCACCGATCCGCTGCCCGAAGGCCCGCCGCTCCCGGGCGTACTCGACACCGAGCCGCAGTGCGTACTCGGCGATGCCGTTGCACATCGCGGCGACCACCAGCCGGCCCCGGGACAGGCTGTCCATGGCGAGCGCGGTGGCGGCGCCGACACCGGCCTCGCCGCCGATCACCGACGCCATGGGGGCGTGCAACCGGTCGAGCGTCAGCTCGAACAGCGGCTCGCCGGACATGCCCTCGTAGCGCTGGCCGATCCGCAGGCCCGGGTGGTCCATCGGCAGGACGAAGGCCGTCGCACCGGCGGTGGGCCCGGCGCCGCCGCCGAGGTCGGTGGCGGTGACCACGAGGGCGAGGTCGGCCCGGTCGGCGTTGCTGACGAAGGTCTTGCGGCCGTTCAGCAGCCAGCCTTCCCCGTCCCGGACGGCGGTCGTGGTGAGCCGGAACGCGTCGGACCCGGCCTGCGGTTCGGTCAGCGCCAGACAGCGGGTCCGCTCGCCGCGGACCAGCGGGACGAGGTGGCGCTCGATCTGCTCGGGCGTGCCGTGCCGCAGCAGCGGGCTGGGCCCGTCGGACCCGGCCAGCGCGTACGGGGCCAGCGCGCAGCCGCTGCGCCCGGCGGCGTGGTGGAGCAGCACGACGGCGGTGAACGGCATGTCCGCGCCGCCCAGCTCCTCCGGGTAGTCCCCGGCGTAGAAGCCGAGCGCGGCGGAGCGCTTGCGCACGTACGTCCGCAGGTCGGCCGGCGGCTGACCGGCGGACTCGCCCAACTCGGCTGCCAGCGGTTCGAGTTCGCGGCGGACGAAGCTCTCGAAGGCGTCGACGAGTTCGCGGTGGCCGGCTTCGAGGACGGCGGAGGGGGCGGAGAGGCTCACTGGTCGGCTCCGGTCAGGGCGCGGGCCTGGTCGGCCAGGACGGGGTGCTGGAAGAGCGTGCGCAGGGGCGGACGGGAGCCCAGGCGCGGTTCCAGCCAGGCGGCGAGCCGGGCCGCGAGCAGCGAGTGGCCGCCGACCTCGAAGAAGTGCGAGTCCGCGGTGAACCGGTCGTGGCCGAGCACCTCGCGCCAGGCCTCGGCCACCATGGCCTCGCCGGGGTCGGTGAAGGCCTGCGGTTCGGCCGCCGCCGCCTCGGCCGCGCCGGGCGCCACGGCGGCGATCCGGGCCAGGGCGGCACGGTCGGGCTTGCCCCCGGGCAGCAGCGGCATGACGGCCAGGGCCGTCCAGGCCGAGGGGACCAGGCCGCCCGGGAGCCGGCGGGCCAGGGCGGCGTGCAGGGCCGTCTGGTCGGGCTGCTCGGCGCCCTCCAGGAAGCCGAGCAGGCGCGGGCCGGCGGTCGCGTCCTCGTGCAGCACGACGGCGCAGGAACGGCCGCCCAGTTCGGCGGAGGCGGCGGCCTCGATCTCCTCCAGTTCGATCCGGAAGCCGCGCAGCTTCACCTGGTTGTCGTGCCGGCCCAGGAAGCGGAGCCGGCCGTCCAGGCCCCGGAAGCCGCGGTCGCCGGTGCGGTAGACCCGCTCGCCGCCGAGCGCGGGGACGGTGACGAACCGGGCCTCCGTGACCTCCGGCAGGCCGAGGTAGCCGTCGGCCAGCGCGTCTCCCCCGACGACGAGCTCGCCGACCGCACCGGGCGGCAGCGGGCGGAGGCCCTCGTCCAGGACGTGCACGCGCACGCCGGGCAGTTCGGTGCCGAGCGGGATCTCGGCGGCGTCCGCGGCGACACCGGCCGCCGCCGGGTCGGTCGCCGCCAGGTCGGTCGCCGCCGGGTCGGTCGCCGGACGGCCGGACTCCGCGAGGTCCTCGTCCGTGATCTCGTGCACGGTGGACGTGACGGTCGCCTCGGTGACGCCGTAGGCGTTCAGCACGGTCACCCCGGTGCCCGCGGTCAGCCCGCGCAGGGCCCGAGCGGGCAGCCGCTCACCGCCGAGGACGAGCAGACGCGGGGACCAGCGGCCGTCCGCCAGCGCCTCGCGCAGGTCGTCGCGGACGGCCAGGGCGTAGCTGGTCGGCAGGTTGGCGACGGTGACCCCGCGGGCGGCCAGCACCGCGACCAGCTCGGGCCCGGTCGGGACCTCGCGCTGCGGCACCACGAGAGCGGCGCCCGCGACCAGCGAGGGCAGCACCTCCTCCAGCGCCACGTCGAAGGAGGGACGGGCGAAGAGCAGCACCCGGTCCGCGGGCCCGAGCCCGTAGCGGGCGGCGACCGCGGCGGTGTAGCGGGCCAGCGCCGTGCGGCCGACCAGGACCGGCTTGGGCACACCGGTCGAGCCGGAGGTGTGGATCACGTAGGCGGCGCCGTCGAGCACCGCGGCGGGCTCGGCCTTCGGGAACGGCGGGCCGTCCAGCAGGGCCGGGGCGACCGTGCCGGGCAGCGCGAGGGCGCTCTGCCGGGTCGCGAGGACCAGCGCCGGGCCGAGCCGTTCCAGCAGCAGGGCGAGCCGGGCCTGCGGGTCCTCGGCCGAGAGCGGGGCGTAGACCGCGCCGTACCGCAGGCAGGCGAGCAGCGCGACCACGCTGTCGACGCCGCGCGGCAGCACGGTGGCGACCGGCTGGCCGGGCGTCACACCGGCGGCGCGCAGGCGCTCGACGAGGGCCCCGACGCGGCGGTCGAGGTCGCCGTAGCCGAGACGCTCGGTGCCGGCGAGCAGGGCGAGGGCACCCGGGTCGTGGGCGGCGGCCGGGTCGAGGTCGGCGAGCCGGTCGAGGCCGGCGGGCGGGGTGGCCGCGGCGGACCCGGCCCCGACGGTGGCCGCGGTGGACGCGGTGACGGGTGCGAGGTCGGCGAGCGGCGCGGCCGGCCGGTCGAGGTAGTCGCGGAGCAGCGCCAGCAGCCGCTCGGTGAGCAGGACGGCCGTCTCCTCGGCGAACAGGTCGGCGTCGTAGTCCCAGACCAGGGTCATCCCGGCCGTGCCGAGCTTCTCGCCGACCACCCGGCGGTCGTCGGGCAGCAGTACCAGGTCGAGGTCGAAGCGGGTGGTGCCGGTGTTGAAGCCCTCGTACAGCGACACCTCCAGTCCGGGCGCCTGGACGTCGGGCAGCGGCGCGTCGTGCGCGCTGAACATCACGCTGAACAGCGGGTTGTCCGCGCCGCTGGTGTGCCGGCCCAGCGCGCGGGTCAGCTCCTGGACGGGCACGTCCTGGTGGGGCAGCGCGCGGAACAGGACGTCGGTCACCTCGTCCACGGTCTCCGTACCGGGCGCGACCGGGTCGAGCCGCAGGCGCAGCGGGACGGTGTTGACGAACATCCCGACGGTGCCCTCGAAACCCGGCGGGCGGTTGCCCACGGCGGTGCCGACCATCAGCTCGCGGTGGCCGCTGTGCCGGCGCAGCAACTCGGCGAAGAGCGTCAGCAGGGTGGAGAACGGGGTGTGCCCGTCGCGCCGGCCGCGCTCGCGCAGCCGCTCGGCCAGATCGGCGCCGATCGACTGGCGCAGCTGGCCGCCGCGGTGCCGGCGCACGACGCCGGGCCGGGCCAGCCCGGGCAGCGCGAGGTCCACCGGCGCGTCGGCCAACTCACTTTTCCAGTAGGCGAGTCCGCGCTCCCTGGCGGCGTCCTGGCTGGGACCGGCGGCCCGCACGTGGTCCTCGTACGAGGGTGCGGCGGGCAGGGCGGCGACCTCGCCGAGGACGTGGGCCCGGTAGACGGTGAAGAGGTCCCGGAGCAGGATCGCGAACGAGTGCCCGTCGTGGATGAGGTGGTGCTCGACGTGGATCAGCCGGTGGTGGTCGTCGGCCAGCCGGACGAGGTGCCAGCGCAGCAACGGGGCCTGCGTGGTGTCCAGCGGCTCCTCGGCCTCGGCGGCGAGCAGGGTCCGGAACGACGCCTCGGGGTCGGGTTCGACGGAGAAGTCGCTGGTGCGCAGGCGCGGTTCGGTCCGGGCGCCGACCCGCTGGAGCGGCAACCCCTCGGGCCTGGCCACCAGTTCGAGCCGCAGGCCCGGGTGGTGGGCGAGCACGGCGGCCAGGCCGGCCCGGAGCGCGTCGGTGTCGAGCGGCCCCCAGAGATCGAGGGCGGCGGTGAAGTTGTACGCGCGACTGCCTGGCAGCATCTGCTCGTGCAGCCAGACGATCTCCTGCGACGAGGAGAGTGCGAACATGGACAACTCCCTTGCGGTAGCGATTGGGTGTGTGTTCAACGGGGCGGGCGGGCGCGGTGGGCCCGCCGCTGCCGGGCGGGCCGGGGATGGTGGCGCGCGCGGCGGGACGTGTGCGGGGTCGGAGGTCAGGTCCGGATTCGGGCCCGATTCGGTTGGGTCGTCCGGGTGGTGAGGGTCGGTGGGTCCGGTCCGGCGGCCTCAGACGGGCGGGCCGAGGTGACGGCGCAGCGTCGCGAGCAGTGCCTGGAACGCGGCCTCGGCGTCGGCGTCCCGGTAGCGGTCGCGGTCCCAGGCCAGCCGGACCAGCAGGTCCTCACCGTGCGAGGCGGAGACGGCCAGCGGGGCGGCGAGCGGACGACCGCCCACGTGGGTCTCCCGTCCGGCGGCGCCGCCGAGCACCAGCGGCGGCCGACGGTTCAGGTCCTCGAAGGTCAGCAGGCCGTCCAGGGTCCCGGACCAGCGCGCCCCGGCCGAACGGGCGGCGCGCACCACCTCGTCGTACGGCGTGTCCGCGTGGTCGAGGTCGTCCCACCACTCGGCGCCGAGCTCGTCGAGGCTCCGCGCCGGCCCGGGCGCGACCGGGTGGACGAGGGTGTTCAGGAAGCAACCGAGGACGGGTTCCGCCCCCGGCGGCCGGCCGCCCCACGGGTAGCCGAGCGCGAGCACCCGCTCCCCGGCGGAGAGCCGGCGGGCCGCGGCGCCGACGGCGTCCAGCAGGGCCGGGAAGACGCCGCCCCGGGCGGCCCCGGTCGCGGCGGGCAGCCGGTGGGTGACCACGCCGGTGGACCGGGCGGCCCCGCCGGCGGCGGCCTCCTCCCGGGGGACTTCCTCCAGTCCACCGAGCCGGGCGGCCCAGTGGGCGTGTGCGGTCTCGCTCGCGGCAGCCGCCTCGACGGCCAACTGACCCTCCACCGCGGCCCGGTAGGCCGCGACGCCGTCCTCGTCCGGACCGTCCGGACTGTCCGGCCCCTCCGGTGCGGACGCGTCGTCCTGTCCGTACGCCGCGGTGAGGTCCGCCGTGACCAGTCCGAGCGACTGCTCGTCGCAGGCGGCATGGTCCAGCGCGACGGCCAGCACCTCCTCGTCGTCGTCCGGCGCGGACGCGAGCAGCAGGCGCAGCACCGGTCCGTCGAGCGGCCAGTCCAGCAGCGCGCGGCGCAGCGCCGCCGCGGCCGACCGGTCCGGGCCGCCCCGGCCGACGGCCGCCCGGGCCACCTCGACCGCCGGCGCGCCGAGCCGGAGGAGGGGGGTGCCGCGCACCGTCGTGAACGCGCCGCGCAGGGCGGGGTGGCGGGCGGCCAGCCGGACTGCTGCGCGGTGCAGGCGCGGCAGGTCGACGGTCCCGCGCGGGAAGGCGAAGAACAGCGGCACGATGTCGGTTCGGCCGCGGGGGTCGCGGCGGCGGGTGATCAGGAACCGCCGCTGGGCACCGGTGAGCGGGAGCAGTTCCGCCGGGGCGGGGGCGGCGTCGAGGACGGACCGGTAGCGGGCGAGGTAGGCGGCCGTGATGCTGGAGTACACGGAGGGTCTCCGCTTTCGGTTCAGGGCGTTCGGACGTCCAGGGCTGGTGCGGGCGGCTGCGGGCGGCTGCGGGCGTCGGATCCCGTTCAGCCGTTGCGGGCCGGTCGGCCCGATGCGGCCCTGTCAGGACGTCGGAACGTCAGGAAGTCAGGAAGTCGGAAGGTCGGGGCGTCGGACGGTCGGCGGGCGGGCGGTGGTCAGTGCACCGTTCTCGCGTCCTCCGAGTCCTCCGCGGCCTCCGGGTCGGTGCGCCCGGGGACGCCGGCCGACGCCGGGCCGGCGTCCGGTCCCGACCCCGTCTCCGGGTCCGGCACCGGCTCCGCCCCCGGGGCGGAGGGCAGGTCCCGCATGCCGCGCAACGGTGAGAGCAGCAGCGGCACGGGCACCACCAGGGTGCCGACGGCACAGACCCAGAGTGCCGCCCGGGGCCCGGCCGTGTCCGCGACGGTGCCGCCGATCAGGGCACCCAGCGGCAGCGTCCCCCAGACCAGGAAGCGCATGGTGGCGTTCATCCGGCCGAGCAGCTCCGGCGGGCAGAGGCTCTGCCGGAAGCTCACCTGGGCGACGTTGTAGGCCACCGCGCCGAACAGCACCACGACGCCGCCGACCGCGAACAGCACCGCCCCCGCTCCCCCGTCGGCGAGCGGCCAGAGCAGCGCGAACGGCCCGGTCACCAAGGGGGCGAGCCAGATCAGCCGGCCCTGGCCGATCCGCCGGGCGAGCGGGCCCGCGCAGACCGCGCCGGCGAGGCCGCCCACGGCCGAGACCGAGAGCAGCACCCCGATCGCCGCCGGGGAGAGGTCGAGGACCCTGACCCAGAACACGGTCTGCACGGCCATCAGCACCGCGCTGAAGAGGTTGGACGCGGCCGTGGCGGCGGCGATCACCCGGAGCAGCGGATGCCCCACCACGAACCGGACGCCCTCGGCGACGTCCTCGCGCAGCGAGCGGCCGGGCTCGGTCCGGGGCTGCGGTTCGTGGGCCCGGATCCGGGAGAGCAGCACCGCCGAGGCGAGGTAGCCGAACGCGTCGGCGACGATCGCCAGCGGTGCGCCGAGCAGTTGGACCAGCCCGCCGCCCAGCCCCGGTCCGGCGATCTGTGCGGAGGAGCGGACGGTCTCGATCGCGCCGTTGCCCGCGATCAGCTGTTCACGCGGCAGCAGCACCGGCAGGTAGGACTGGTGGGCGACGTCGAAGAAGACCGTCGCCACTCCGGTGACCAGGGCCACCAGGTAGAGCTGGACCAGCGTGAGGGCGTCGAGCACGCCGGCCACCGGGATCGAGCCGACGGCCAGGCAGCGGAGCAGATCGGCGCGGACGAGGACGGGCAGCTTGCGCATCCGGTCCAGCCAGGCACCGGCGGGCAGGCCGACCAGGAGGAAGGCGGCGGTCTCGGCGGCCGTCAGCAGGCCGACCTGGAAGGGCGTGGCGTCGAGTTCCAGCACCGCGACCAGGGGCAGCGCGACCAGGGTCACCTGCGTGCCCGCCTGGGCCGCGACCGCTCCCGAGAGCAGGAGCCGGAAGTCGCGACGGGCCGACGGAGGGGTGCGGGGTGGATGGGGCTTGTCGTTCATCAGTACGACTCTCGGTTACCGATTCGCTACCGGGCAACCGTCTGGCTCGTTTCCGGCCTCCCTCCCGAACGACCGGATCCCGCCGCTCCCGCAGGCTTCCCTTAGCCCGCCCTTATGTCGCGGATCCGGGCCCGCGACCCTCCTCCGGAACCGGGACCAGCGATGTCGTCCCCCCGTCGCCACCGGCGTCACGTGTCCACCGTTGCGTCCGATATCCGGACCACCCGTTTCGCGCCAGCGGACGGTCAACCTCAACTTGGCCGGATCGGGTGAAGTGCTGACGTTCCGTCACCTGGCCGTGGCTCCACCGTGGTAAGCGCAGGCGAACGGCCCCCGGACCACAGCGGGTCCGGGGGCCGGGGCCGACGGTGCCGGGGGCCGCCCGGCACCCGGTCAGGCCGGGTCGAGGACGGCGTCCGGGGTGCGGCCGGCCTGGGCCTGCTCGATGCGCTTGACGAGCATCGCGGCGAGCCGACGGGTCGAGGCCCGGTCGACCGGGCCGCCCTCGGTGGTCACACTGGCGACCACCGTGCCGGACCGCAGGACGATGCTCACGCCGTCCCGGCCGCCCAGCTGTCCCTGGAACGCGCGGCTCTCGGTGCCCAGCACCCCGAGGTCGAGCGCGGTGTAGTGAGCGGCGTCGCCGTAGGCCGCGTACGCCTCCTTGAGGCGGTTCGCGGCCTCCGCCCTTCCGGCGAGGGTGTCGACGCCGAAGCGCGCGGTCACTTCTCCGGAGGCGAAGCGGGCCGTGCCGCTCAGCGGCTTGCCGGTGCACGGCGCGGTGGTGGTGCAGGTGGTGGCGTGGTCCGCGGTGTCCACCTTCCGCTTCTCCTCCTCCCACCCGGTCATCGCCTTCTGGTCGGGCAGGAGCTGCAGGACGAGCTTGCCGTCGAGCAGCAGGGTGTCCGAGTCCGGCCCGGCGGTCGGCTGCGCACCGCCACCGGCGGTGGTGCCCGCGGTGTTCGCGCCCGAAGCGCCACCGGGAGCACCACCGGAACCGCCACCGGACGCGCCACCGGGAGCACCGCCGGAGCCGGCGCCCGTCGTGGCGCCCGCCGCCGTACCGGCCGACGCGGTCGCGCCGTCGGCCGCCGGAGTACCGCCCGGCTCGGTACCGCCCGCCGTCCCCGGGGCCGCGGTCCCGGTCGGGGCCGGGGAGGCGGCGCCGGAGGCCGCCGCCGCGCCCTCCGAGCTCCCCGGACTCGCCGAGGCGGCCACCGTGCTCCCGGCCGCGTGGCCGGAGGTCTTCCCCCCGGACCCGCAGGCCGCCAGCGTCCCCAGCAGCACACCCACCGCCGCCGCGGCTGCCACCTTCCGACCGGCCGTCCCCATGTCCCGCCCCTTTCGTGTCCGTGGTCCCTCAAGATAGACGCGGGCCGGGCCTGCCGGTTCCCCGGGGCATCCACCTCGACGAACGGCCGCGCGCGGCCGGGGCGCCCCCGGAGCGCTCCGGGGGCGAACGGTCACGACCGGCCCCGGCGGACCGGATCACCACGGATCACGGCGGGTCAGGACGGGTCGGCCGCCACGCCGCCCGGGGCGCCCTGCGGCAACGGCTCGACCCCCACCACCCGGCTGACCCGGGTGGGCTCGACCAGCACCACCACCCGCCGCTCGCCGGGGACCCGCCAGCCGTACTCCGTGCCGAGGTACGTCCGGGCCAGCCGGTCCATGTTCCGGTCGGCCTCCTCCCCCTCGACGAACCGCACCACCCGCCCCCGGATCTGCACCCGGTCGTACGGGTCGGCCGGGTCGGCGAGCGACAGACAGACCCGGGGGTCGCGCCGCAGGTTCCGCTCCTTCACCCGCCCGACGGAGGTGTTGAACAGCACGAGGTCTCCCTCCATCCCCACCCACATCGGGCTCACATGCGGCGAACCGTCGGCGTTGACCGTGCCGACGTACCAGATGTGTCCCGCCTCGATCCGCTCACGGACGTCCTTCGAGATCTCAGCCATGCGCCGAGTCTCCCCACCCCCGCCCCGGCTCACCCGTACCCGCGCACCCGGGCACCGGCCGGCGCGGCATGGACCGGACGACAGCCGGACGACGGCCGAACGGGATGCCGACGGGGCGTCGGACGACCCGTTCCGACGACGGATACCCCGGGGGGACCCAATCACCCGGATCGCCCAGGGCACCCGGGTGAACACGCCCGGGAGTCCACCCGAAGGGCGCACCGGCCCGCCCGCCGCTGCCGTCCTCCGGTGGCAGTGGCCGCCACCGTGGATGACGGTGGATCAGGCGCGTACCTGCGAATCCCCTGGCCGACGACGTGTCGGCCATCGCAGCCCGCGCCGGAAGGATCATCATCATGCGTTCTGCACGCACGCTGCTCGCCGGAGCCGCCGTCGCCGCCGTCCTCACCGCCGGTGCCCCGCTCGCCTACGCGGACGGCGCGGCCGACCCGGGCAAGAACCTGACCTGGCAGGAGAAGCAGGAGAAGGGCGCCAGCGCCGAGGGTCAGAAGACCTGGGAAGAGAAGCAGCAGGGCTCCTCCGGCGAGGAGCACAAGGCCGAGGAGTACAAGGGCGGCGAGTACAAGGCCGACGAGAAGGCCCCGCACGGTGGCGTGCACACCGGTGGTGGCGGCCTGGCCCTCTCCGGTGGCGGCCTGGCCTCCGGCGCGGTCCTGCTGCTCGGTGGCCTCGGCGCGGGTGCGATCGCCCTGCGCCGCGGTCGCCGCGGCGCCGACGCAGCCATCTGATCCCGCGCCGTTCCCGCCGCTCCCCCGCCGTGACCGCCGCCCCGTGCGCCGGTCGCGGCGGGGGCCCGCGGGGCGGCGCTTCGCCGTGTCGGGGCCGCCGGTGGGGGCCCCGGGGGGGGGGGCCGGCCGGTGCCGCCGGACGGTCCGGGTACGACCCCCCAGCCGGCCGGGGGGCCGGGGGCCCCCGCCGGGGGGCGGCA
>NZ_JBEXNT010000142.1:0-10850 GCF_040611255.1 Kitasatospora sp. NPDC002965
CCGCCCGGGGCGGGGCGGACGGCACCCGCCGCCCGCCCCGCACCCCGGGACGCACCGCGGGCCGGGCGCCGGCCGGGACGGCCGCCGCGGGCCGCGGGCAATCCCGTGGCGGAGCACCGGCCGGGGCTGGCTACCCTGGTGGGGTGAGCGATCAGAGCCCAATCCCCGCGACCGACGACCTTCCGGAGCAGATGCGCGTCCGGCGCGAGAAGCTGGACCGGCTCCGGGCCGCCGGCATCGACCCGTACCCGGTCGGTTTCCCCCGCACCAGCACCATCGCCGACCTCCGGGCCAAGCACCCGGACCTCGCCCCGGACACCGCGACCGGCGAGCGGGCCGGCATCACCGGCCGGGTGATCCTCTCCCGCACCGGCGGCAAGCTCTGCTTCGCCACCCTGCGCGACGGCTCCGGCGACCTCCAGGTGATGTTCTCCCTGGACAAGCTGGGCGAGGAGCGGCTGGCCGCGTGGAAGGCCGACATCGACCTCGGCGACCAGGTCGGCGTGGAGGGCGAGGTGATCACCTCCCGCCGCGGCGAGCTGTCGGTGATGGTGGACCGCTGGGAGCTCACCGCCAAGTGCCTGCGCCCGCTGCCCGACAAGCACAAGGGCCTCACCGACCCGGAGGCCCGGGTCCGCCAGCGGTACGTGGACCTGATCGTCAACCCCGAGGCCCGCGAGATCCTGCACCTGCGGTCCAAGGTGGTCCGCTCGATCCGCCGCACCTACGAGGAGCGCGGCTACATCGAGGTCGAGACCCCGATGCTGCAGCCGGTGCACGGCGGCGCCAACGCGCGGCCGTTCAAGACGCACATCAACGCGTACGACATCGACCTCTTCATGCGGATCGCCCCCGAGCTGTACCTCAAGCGGCTCGTCGTCGGCGGCGCGGAGAAGGTCTTCGAGATCAACCGCAACTTCCGCAACGAGGGCGCCGACTCCACCCACAACCCCGAGTTCACCTCGCTGGAGTCGTACGAGGCCTACGGCGACTACGACACCCAGGCCGAGCTGATCCGGGCCACCATCGTCAACGCCGCCCGGGACGCCCTGGGCACCACGGTGATCAGGGGCCTCGACCCGCACGGCGTCGAGCACGAGATCGACCTGGCCGAGCCGTGGGAGGAGGTCGGCGTCTACCCCGGCATCTCGGCCCGGCTCGGCGTCGAGGTCACCCCGGAGACCGGCGTCGAGGAGCTCCGCAAGCTGGCCGCCGAGCACGGCATCCCCTTCGAGAAGGAGTGGGGCCACGGCCAGATCGTGCTGGAGATGGTCGAGCGCCTGCTGGAGGAGAACGCCGTCCGGCCGACCTTCATCAAGGACTACCCGACCGAGGTCTCCCCGCTGACCCGTCAGCACCGCTCGGTCCCGGGCGTGGCCGAGAAGTGGGACCTGGTGATCTTCGGCACCGAGATCGGCACCGCCTACTCCGAGCTGATCGACCCGGTCGAGCAGCGCGCCCGCCTCACCGCGCAGTCCCTGCTCGCGGCCGGCGGCGACGTCGAGGCGATGCAGATCGACGAGGACTTCCTGCGGGCCCTGGAGTACGCGATGCCGCCCACCGGCGGTCTCGGTCTCGGCGTGGACCGCCTGATCATGCTGCTCACCGGCAAGAACATCCGGGAGACGGTGCTCTTCCCGCTGGTGAAGCCGGAGCCCAAGGCGTCCGCCGCCACCGCGGCGGAGAAGACCGAGGAGGAGTGACCTGATGGACTACGTCAGCGCTATCGTCCCACCGCTGGTCATGGCGATCGGCTTCGGCTTCCTGGTGCGGGCCATCATCCGCAGCCAGGGCGGAGCCCGGAAGGCCAAGGAGGACGTGGTCGACTGACGCCCGTCGGCCACCACGGCACCCGCGCCGCCATTCCCGATTCCGGGAGTGGCGGCGCGCCGGTTTGGCGGCACTTCACAAGATTTGCCCCATTCACTCCCTATCCTGGCCGCACTATGGTCCGGCAACTCGGCGAACTTGAGAACGCCATCATGACCCGGGTGTGGCAGTGGAACCGACCGGTCACGGTTCGCGAGGTTCTCGTGGATCTGCGGTCCGAACGCGAAATCGCGTACACCACGGTGATGACCGTCCTGGACAAGCTCCACAGAAAGGGCTGGCTCCGCCGCGAGCGGGTGGGACGGGCCTATCGATATGAACCGGTCTCGTCCCGCGAGGCGTACACCGCGGCTCTCATGAACGACGCCTGGGCCACCGGTGACAATCCTGCCGCCGCCCTGGTGCACTTCTTCGGCCTGATGTCGCCGGAGCAACGCGAGGCTCTCCGCGACGCGTTGCGGGTCGCCGCTCTGTTCCCGCCCGATCCGGCCGCCCAGGATTCCGCGGAGACCGGGCCCGATACCGGGGAGACCCCACCGGGGCCGGCACGATAACGTCCCGCCATGGAGGTCACCATCCGCCGGGCGCGGACCACGGACGTGCGGGCAGTGCGCGGGCTCATCGATGCCTACTCGCGCGACGGCATTCTGCTCGACAAGCCCACCGTCACCCTGTTCGAATCCGTCCAGGAGTTCTGGGTCGCCGAACGCGACGACACCGGAGCCGTGGTGGCGTGCGGCGCCCTGCACGTGATGTGGGAGGACCTCGCCGAGGTCCGCACGCTCGCGGTCGATCCGTCCTGCCGGGGCCACGGCGTCGGACATCTCCTGCTGGAGAAGCTGCTGCAGACCGCCCGCTGGCTCGGCGTCCGTCGGATTTTCTGCCTGACGTTCGAGGTTCCGTTCTTCGCGAAACACGGTTTCGTCGAGATCGGCGAGCTCCAGGAAACCGATGATGGTACGACAGACCCGGCGGCCATCGCTACGGATGTCTATGAAGAACTTCTCCGCTCGTACGATGAAGGTGTCGCGGAGTTCCTCGACCTGGAGCGGGTGAAGCCCAACACGCTGGGCAACTCGCGCATGCTGCTGCACCTGTGAGCCGCTCCCGGACGGGGCAGGGGTTTGTGTTTTCCGGAGAAAGGCGCTTTCCTTTCCTTAGGCAATGGGTCGTTTAGCGGAAAGGGAAGCCCGTGGCACAGAGGGTGCAGGTCATTCTTGAAGACGATCTCGACGGCGGGTCGGCGGACGAAACGGTCACGTTCGCGCTCGACGGTGTTGCCTACGAGATCGATCTGAAGAGCGCCAACGCGGACAAGCTCCGCGACCTGCTGGCGCCGTACGTCGAGAAGGGTCGCAAGCAGAGCGGACGGCTGGCCGCAGCCCGCCGTCCGGGCCGCGGTTCGGCCCCCCGCCCGTCCGGCAGCGTCCCGGACACCGCGAAGATCCGCGCGTGGGCCAAGGAGCAGGGCCTGGACGTCAACGACCGCGGCCGCGTGCCGAGCAACGTGCGCGAGGCCTACGAGAAGGCCAACGCGGCCTGATCCGGGCGTCGCCCGGCCGCCCGGACGGGTGCGGGGTCCCGGAGGTCGCGTGAAGCGTCCATGGCACACGCGCGGGGCGCGGAGGACATTCCTCCGCGCCCCGCGGCGCACACCCGGACGGTGACCGGTCCGCCGGCACGCCCGTCGGCGGGCGCGGGGACGGCGCTGTGAACGGTGGGGCGGGCTGCCCGTTCGGGCAGCGGCCCGGGCAGCGGCCCGGACGCCGGCCCCCGGGCCGACCCGGTCCGCGGTCGCGACCGTGACCACGGCCGTGACCACGGCCGTGACCGGGGCGACGGGACGGGCGGCGGAACAATCACGGCCTGTGCAACGCTGTAGGGGCGAAAGCGGTCACGCGGACACCACCGGTATGGCGTACCGGACCCGACGGCCGAGGCCGAACCGCCGTCACCACCGGGCGACTTCTCGCCAGGCGAACACCGCCACCCCGGAAACTGCGCGAGAACCGCCCCGATACCGGGTATGAATGCAGGTGGACGGGGTCAGTCACCCCGCCCGGGGCAGTACGCGTGACCGGTCGGACGCTTGTCGGCCGCGCTGCGGCAGAGGTTGTTCGCCGATGGCGTAGCGGCATCCGGTGCATCCGGCCCACCTGTGGGAACACCGTCTCCCAACATGAGGTTGGGATTGGTGTCGGCTGGTCGCGCAGCATGTCTCTCCCCTACCAGGGAGTGAATCCGTGGGCCGCGCCGCTGAGCGGGACTAGCATGCGGAAGGACAGGGCGGGGACGGACCCCGAACTGCCCGACCGCTCTGAGGAGCGATAAACGATGTTCGAGAGGTTCACCGACCGCGCGCGGCGGGTTGTCGTCCTGGCTCAGGAAGAAGCCCGGATGCTCAACCACAACTACATCGGCACCGAGCACATCCTCCTGGGTCTGATCCACGAGGGTGAGGGTGTCGCCGCTAAGGCCCTGGAGAGCCTCGGGATTTCTCTTGAGGCTGTTCGCCAGCAGGTCGAGGAGATCATCGGCCAGGGCCAGCAGGCCCCGTCCGGTCACATTCCCTTCACCCCCCGGGCGAAGAAGGTCCTGGAGCTGTCGCTCCGCGAGGCCCTGCAGCTCGGCCACAACTACATCGGCACCGAGCACATCCTGCTCGGCCTGATCCGCGAGGGCGAGGGCGTCGCCGCCCAGGTCCTGGTGAAGCTCGGAGCCGACCTCAACCGGGTGCGCCAGCAGGTCATCCAGCTGCTCTCCGGGTACCAGACCGGCGGTGGCAAGGAGTCGGCGACGGCCGGCGGGCCCGCCGAGGGCACCCCGTCGACCTCGCTGGTCCTGGACCAGTTCGGCCGCAACCTCACCCAGGCCGCCCGCGAGGCCAAGCTCGACCCGGTCATCGGGCGCGAGAAGGAGATCGAGCGGGTCATGCAGGTGCTGTCCCGCCGCACCAAGAACAACCCGGTCCTGATCGGTGAGCCCGGCGTCGGCAAGACCGCCGTGGTCGAGGGCCTGGCCCAGGCGATCGTCAAGGGCGAGGTCCCGGAGACGCTCAAGGACAAGCAGCTCTACACGCTGGACCTCGGCGCCCTGGTCGCCGGCTCCCGCTACCGCGGTGACTTCGAGGAGCGCCTGAAGAAGGTCCTCAAGGAGATCCGCACCCGCGGGGACATCATCCTGTTCATCGACGAGCTGCACACCCTGGTCGGCGCGGGTGCCGCCGAGGGCGCCATCGACGCCGCCTCGATCCTGAAGCCGATGCTGGCCCGCGGTGAGCTGCAGACCATCGGTGCGACCACGCTCGACGAGTACCGCAAGCACCTGGAGAAGGACGCCGCGCTGGAGCGCCGCTTCCAGCCGATCCAGGTCGCCGAGCCGTCGCTGCCGCACACCATCGAGATCCTCAAGGGTCTGCGCGACCGCTACGAGGCCCACCACCGGGTCTCCATCACGGACGCCGCCCTGGTCGCCGCCGCCACCCTGGCCGACCGGTACATCTCGGACCGCTTCCTGCCGGACAAGGCCATCGACCTGATCGACGAGGCCGGCTCCCGGATGCGCATCCGCCGGATGACCGCGCCGCCGGACCTCCGCGAGTTCGACGAGAAGATCGCCGACGTGCGCCGCGAGAAGGAGAGCGCGATCGACGCGCAGGACTTCGAGAAGGCCGCGTCCCTGCGCGACGACGAGAAGCAGCTCCTCCAGGCCAAGGCCAAGCGCGAGAAGGAGTGGAAGGCCGGCGACATGGACGTCGTCGCGGAGGTCGACGAGGAACTCATCGCCGAGGTCCTGGCCACCGCCACCGGCATCCCGGTCTTCAAGCTGACGGAGGAGGAGTCCTCCCGGCTGCTGCGCATGGAGGACGAGCTGCACAAGCGCGTCATCGGCCAGAAGGACGCCATCAAGGCGCTCTCCCAGGCCATCCGGCGCACCCGTGCGGGCCTCAAGGACCCGAAGCGCCCCGGCGGCTCGTTCATCTTCGCCGGCCCGTCCGGCGTCGGTAAGACCGAGCTGTCCAAGACGCTCGCCGAGTTCCTCTTCGGTGACGAGGACGCGCTGATCTCCCTCGACATGTCCGAGTTCTCGGAGAAGCACACCGTCTCCCGGCTCTTCGGTTCGCCCCCCGGCTACGTGGGCTACGAGGAGGGCGGCCAGCTGACCGAGAAGGTGCGCCGCAAGCCGTTCTCCGTCGTCCTCTTCGACGAGGTGGAGAAGGCCCACCCGGACATCTTCAACTCGCTGCTGCAGATCCTGGAGGACGGTCGTCTGACCGACTCCCAGGGCCGCGTGGTCGACTTCAAGAACACCGTCATCATCATGACGACGAACCTCGGCACCCGGGACATCTCGAAGGGCTTCAACCTGGGCTTCGCGGCCGCGGGTGACGCCCAGACCGGGTACGACCGGATGAAGGCCAAGGTCGGCGAGGAGCTCAAGCAGCACTTCCGCCCCGAGTTCCTGAACCGTGTCGACGACATCGTCGTCTTCCACCAGCTGACCGAGGAAGACATCATCCAGATCGTCGACCTGATGGTCGACAAGGTGGACTCGCGGCTCAAGGACAAGGACATGGGCCTGGAGCTCAGCGTCGAGGCCAAGAGGCTGCTGGCCAAGCGCGGCTACGACCCGATCCTGGGTGCCCGTCCGCTGCGCCGGACCATCCAGCGCGAGATCGAGGACCACCTCTCCGAGAAGATCCTCTTCGGCGAGCTGCGGGCCGGCCACATCGTGGTCGTCGGCGTCGAGGGCGAGGGCAAGGAAGCGAAGTTCACCTTCCGCGGAGAGGAGAAGTCCGCGGTCGCGGACACTCCGGCCGCCGTCGCCTCGTCGGGTCCCGACCTGACGAAGTAGAAACAGTTAACAGATAACAGCAAACGGTTTGGGCCCCCGGCGTTCGCGCCGGGGGCCCGAGCCGTTTTTCATGTCCTCGTCGAAGCTGTGATCCGGCCCACGAAGTCCCAGGCGGGGGGCCTGACCGGGCGCCGGTGCGAGTGCGATCGATCATGCAGTCATCTTTAATGACAATGTTCTTGACGGAGCGTCAGCTGATACGAAGTCGCGGAGCATAGCGCTGTAGCCATGTCACGGTCAAGGTCTATCTTTTCCGTCCACGCTTGGATCAAATGACCTCCACCTGTCTTTCATTGGTTTACCGGAAGGCCAAGAGCCGGACCGGTTTGGGGAGGACGTCACAACGTTGAAGATGACCAGGAAAGCCGCTGCAGTCGCCTCGGCCGCGGCAGTCATAGCCGCGCTCGGCGCGGGACTGCTCCCGAGCACGGCCGTTGCCGCCGGCTCCGCCCCCGTGCCGAAGGACCCGGCCGAGGCTGTTCAGAGCACTGAACACAACTTCCCGGGCCCGCTGACCGAGAAGGTCGAGGCCGAGCAGAAGGCCGCCACCGAGCAGCTGCTCGCCGGCACCGCCAAGATCGAGCAGCACGGCGGGGGCACCAGCATCAAGCTGGGCAAGGACAAGTACGTCGAGCTCTCCCGCGAGCGCACGGACAAGATCTTCACCATTCTGGTCGAGTTCAGCGACCAGGTGGACAACACCACCACGACGCCGGACGGCAAGCTGAAGTACGGCGGCACCCCCGGCCCGCAGCGCAACCAGATCCAGAAGCCGGACCCCGCCACCAACAACTCGACCGCGTGGCAGGCCGACTACAACCAGCAGCACTTCCAGGACCTGTACTTCAGCAAGACCCAGGACTCGCTGAAGACGTACTACGAGAAGCAGTCCTCGGGCCGCTACTCGGTCGACGGCCAGGTCACCGACTGGGTGAAGGTGCCGTGGAACGAGGCCCGTTACGGCTCGGACTACTGCGGCCAGCACGTCTGCAACAACGCGCAGGACCTGATCCGCGACGGCATCACCTCCTGGGTCGCCGACCAGAAGGCCAAGGGCCAGACGGACGCTCAGATCAAGGCGACCATCGCGCAGTACGACCAGTGGGACCGGTACGACTTCGACCACGACGGCAACTTCAACGAGCCCGACGGTTACATCGACCACTTCCAGATCGTGCACGCCGGTGAGGACCAGTCGGCGGGCGGCGGCAAGCAGGGCACCGACGCGCTCTGGGCCCACCGCTCGTACGTCTACGGCACCCAGGCGGGCTCCACCGGCCCGAGCGACAACAAGCTCGGCGGTACCCCGGTCGGCGGCACCGGCATCTGGATCGGCGACTACACCATGCAGCCCGAGAACGGCGGCCTCGGTGTCTTCGCCCACGAGTACGGCCACGACCTCGGTCTGCCCGACCTGTACGACACCTCGGGCAGCGGGATCGACAACTCGGTCGGCTTCTGGTCGCTGATGTCCTCCGGTTCCTGGCTGGGCGAGGGCAAGGACTCGATCGGCGACAAGCCGAACGACCTCGACGCCTGGAGCAAGCTGAAGCTCGGCTGGCTGAAGTTCGAGAAGGCCAAGGCCGGCACCGAGTCGACCCACCACATCGGCCCGGCGGAGTACAACTCCAACCTGCCGCAGGCGCTCGTCGTCGACCTGCCGAAGAAGACCGTCACCACCGAGATCAACACCCCGTTCGCGGGTGCCAACGAGTGGTGGAGCGGCAGCGCGGACGACCTCAACGTCTCGCTGACCCGTGACGTCGACCTCACCGGCAAGACCTCGGCCACGCTGACGGCCAAGGCCTGGTACGACATCGAGCAGGACTTCGACTACGGCTACGCCGAGGTCTCCACCGACGGTGGTGCCAACTGGGCGGCCCTGGACGGCACCTTCAACGGTGTCGCCATCCCGAAGAACCCGGCCGAGAAGGCCGGCCTGACGGGCACCTCCGGTGGCAAGTGGGGCGACCTCTCCTTCCCGCTGAACGCCTACGCCGGCAAGGCCGTCAAGGTCCGCTTCCACTACACCACCGACGGTGGCCTGCACCTCAAGGGCCTGGCCCTGGACGAGATCGCGGTCACCGCCGACGGCGCCACCGTCTTCACCGACGGTGCCGAGAACGGTGACAACGGCTGGGCCGCGAAGGGCTTCTCCCGCATCAGCGGCAAGTTCTCGAACGAGTACGCCCAGTACTACATCGCCGAGAACCGCCAGTACGTCTCGTACGACAAGACCCTGAAGACCGGCCCGTACAACTTCGGCTTCGCCAACAGCAAGCCGAACTGGGTCGAGCACTACGCCTACCAGCCCGGTCTGCTGCTCTGGTACTGGGACGAGTCGCAGAGCGACAACAACGTCACCAACCACCCGGGCGAGGGCCTGATCCTCCCGATCGACTCGCACCCGACCCCGCTCAAGTGGTCGGACGGCACCCTGCAGCGCCCGCGCGTCCAGGGCTACGACTCGACCTTCGGCTCGCGCCGCGTGGACGGTCTGACCCTGCACAAGGCCGGCGTCCCGACGGTCTACCCGAAGGCCAAGGGTGTCGACGAGTTCTCCGACCTGAAGTCCTACTGGTCGGAGGAGAACAAGTACAGCAGCGTCAAGGTCCCGAAGACCGGTACCAGCATCGAGGTCGAGAACGAGTCCTCGAACTACCTGGAGACCTGGATCCGGGTCCGCCCGGTCGACAACTGATCCACCGAGCAGTGGTGATCAGCCTCTGACCAGGCGCCGTTGAACCATCCGTCCGGCCCGTCCCCGCACCTGCGGGGGCGGGCCGGATTCGTTGGTTTCGACCCGATTCGCCCTGCTTCAAACTCGGCCCGCGGGTGGTGCTGGTCACAGCGCCACCCGCCGGTACGAGCGGGAGTAGTAGGACGGCCGGACGGACGGCCGAGCACGTGGGGCCATGAACAGACCATCCGATCTCATGATCGTTACTCCGTCGGTTTGAATCTCCGGCGCAACACTGACTACACGCCGTAGTACGTCACACCGTTTGGGACTCCGCTCGGTGACGGTTACACCTGAGTGGTCCCTGCTCAGCCCGCCCGACCGGGCTCAGCGTGCTGCCCCCGTACGTCCGTGAGGTTGAGCTCCGATGCCCCCTGTCCCGCCCCTGGGGCCGGCCCTTCGCCGGCTCGCCGCCGCCTCGCCGCTGCGAAACGACCGGAACCACGTCACCGTCGCCCCGCTGCTGCGGACCGACCGCAACCGGGCCACCAGTGCCGCCGCCGCCAGCGCGGTCATACTGGCCGGCGCCCTGCTGGTCGCCTCCCCCGGCAACGCCTCGGCGCAGACGGTCACCCCCACCACCCCCGGCAGCTCGGCCTTCACCGTCCCGCAGGGGGCGGCGCAGACCCCGGCCCTGGTCCAGGTGGCCGGTCCCAGCGAGTACAAGCTGTCGCACGACCACGACTCGGCCCAGGAGCTCGTGGCCGTGGCGGTGAACCTGCTGGCCCCCGAGCCGGCCGCCCCGGCGCCGTCGGCCGACCAGGCACCGGCCGCCGACCAGGCACCGGCCGAGCCCGCCCCCGAGCCCGCACCGGCCCCCGAGCCGGCCCCTGAGCCCGAGCCTGCGCCGGCTCCCGCCCCCGCCCCCGCCCCCGCCCCGGAGTGGTCCGCCCCCGTCCCGGGCGCGCCGACCAGCAACCCGTACGGCGTGCGCAACCCCGAGTACGCGGCCGGCTACCACACCGGGGTCGACTTCGCGGTCCCCCCGGGCACCCCGCTGCTCGCGGTCGGCAAGGCCACCGTCGTGTCGGCCGGCTGGGACGGCGCGTACGGCAAGGAGGTCGTGCTGCGGCTGGCGGACGGCCGGTACGCCCAGTACGCGCACATGTCGGCCGTCTCGGTGTCGGCGGGCGACCGGGTCTCGGCCGGGGAGCAGATCGGCCGTTCCGGGAACACCGGCAACTCGACCGGGCCGCACCTGCACTTCGAGATCCGTTCCAGCAACCGCTACGGCGCCGTGGTCAACCCGATCGCCTACCTCGCGGGGCACGGGGTCACCGGGTTCTGAGCCCGTTCCGGCCCGCGGCCCCACGGCGCCCCACGGCGCCGCCCGGGCCCGGCCTCCGCACCACTGCGGCGGGGGGGGGGGGGCGGCCGGCGCCCGCCGGCGCCGGCCCGCGGGGGGGGAGCCCCCCGGCGCGGCGCC